>DAOUSD010000167.1 GCA_030627405.1 Deltaproteobacteria bacterium | reverse complement strand
TATACAGGATGAAACATATAGAGAACTTAATCAACAGGTCAATGAGGTAAAGAGGATGTTGAACAGTTTTATCCAAAAGCTAACCGCTAATGGCTAAAAGCTAACCGCACAGGTCGAAATAATTCAGGTAAGCGTTCACGGAACATTGAAGTTGGAAATTGGAAATTGGGCCTGCATGCTTTTGTACTGTTCTTTCCAATTTCAAGTTTCAAGCTGTGAACGGTTACTAATTTAGAAAAGAGCGTCTACGAACTCTTTTGAATTAAAGTCTCGCAGGTCATCTATGTTTTCGCCAATACCAATGTACTTCAGTTGAATTTTGAGAGTGTTGCAAATACTTACAACAATGCCTCCTTTTGCAGTTCCATCAAGCTTTGTAAGTACTATCCCTGTTACTCCAAGTGCATCATCAAAGAGTTGTGTCTGTGACAAAGCATTTTGGCCTGTTGTTGCATCAAGAACTAAAAGGATTTCATGCGGCGCACCTGCCAGCTTTTTCGATATGATTCGTTTAATTTTTTTAAGTTCCTCCATAAGATTTACCTTGGTATGAAGCCTGCCTGCGGTATCTATCAGAACGATATCTATATCTCTTGCGGTAGCGGCTTCAATGCTGTCATAAGCTACAGAAGCAGGGTCAGCGTTGTCCTTGTGCTTTACTATTTGAGCATTTGCTCTGTCAGCCCATATTACAAGCTGCTCAATAGCTGCAGCCCTGAAGGTATCGGCAGCGGCTATCAAAACTTTCTTTCCTTCTGAGTTGAATTTTGCTGCAAGTTTTCCAATTGTGGTTGTTTTTCCGACACCATTTACACCAATTACCATTATTACTTCGGGCTTAGTGTGGTTAGTTTCAGGGATTTGCTTTGGTGTTTGCAGATTAAGAAGTGAAAGTATTTCTTCTTTCAAGGCATTCTTCAATCGGCCGGCGTCAGATATTGTAGAGGATTTTTTTGAAATTCTTTGAACAAGATCCATTGAAGTCTGAACGCCAATGTCAGAGGTTATCAAAAGCTCTTCTAATTCTTCTAATAAACTGTCATCAATTCCCCTTTTCCCTGTAAAGAGTTTATCTATGTCTGTTGAAAAAATTTCGCGGGTTTTGGAAAGACCTTTTTTAAAACGTTCAAAAAAAGATGTTTTTTCCGATAAGTCTGAATTATCCTGTTCTTCTTTCTTTTCATCTGAATGCTTTTTCTTTTTGAACCAGTTGAGCGCCATAACTCCCCTCATTACGAATTTTATATTTTCGGCTGTTTTAAACCTAAATTATAAAAATTCACCACGGAACGACACGGAGTTTCACTGAAAATTAAAAACAATGAGTAAGTGTAACCTGAACAGTTACGAGAATTCAGTGTATTTCCGTGAAAATCTGTGGTGAACTATTCCCCTAAATTTACTGAAACTATTTTTGAAATCCCTTTTCTTTCCATGGTAATACCAAACAATGTGCCGGCAAATTCCATGCTTTTTTTATTATGGGTTATCATTACAATTTGAGATTTTTCTCCTATAATTTTAAGCAAATTATTAAAGCGAAAAACATTGGCTTCATCAAGAGAAGCGTCTATTTCATCCATGATACAGAAAGATGCCGGCTTAATTAGAAATATTGAGAAGATAAAGGCAACTGCGGAAAGAGCTTTTTCTCCTCCTGAAAGAAGGCTCATTCTGGTCAGTTTTTTCCCGGGTGGATGAATCATGAATTCTACGCCTGTTTCAAGAGGCTTGGCTGGTTCAGTTAAAACAAGTTGTGCCGTGCCTCCATCAAAAAGACGCTGAAAAACCTCATTCAGCTTTTCATTAACCAGATCAAAGGTTTTTATAAATTTTTCCTGCGTAATTCGATTAATCTTTTTTATAACTTTATAGAGATCATCAAGAGCTTTAACAAGATCATCACGTTGCTCGGATAAGAAATCAAAGCGTTCTTTTAGCTGTTCATATTCCTTTATAGCGCCGAGATTTACATCGCTTATATTAGCAATTTTCACCTTAAGTCTGGAAAGTTCAACCTCCATTTCATCTATTGACATATCTTGCTTTTCCGCCTTATCTTTTAATTCTGATCTCAAGTCGGAAAGCGAAATGCGATAGGCTGATTCTAAGTGATTCGCAATATTTTCCCGTTTAATATGCCTTTGGGATCGTTCTATCTCAAGCAGGCGAATTTTCTGCAAGGTCTTTTCGCGTTCGTCTTGTATCTTTGTAATGACATTATCATTTTCTTTAAGACTGTCGTCAATAGCATGATAATCAGCCTCATTTCTTTCAAGTTCCTGTTCAAGGCGCGTCATATCATTATACATGACTGGAAGATTTTTTTCATATTCTTGAATTTTCTGTTTTGAATCAGTTCTTTTTTGATGCTTCTTATCAATTTCCCCGGAAAGCTCTTTGAACTGCTTTATCCCTTCATCTTTAAATTCTTCAAGTCGTTTTAATGTATTATAATTGTTTTCTATTCCGGCATTGAGAGCCGTCAGCTTGAGCTTAAGATCCATTATACTTTGATTAAAATTTTCCATTTCATCAGAGGCGAAACTGATTCTTTCTGAAGTTTCCGTGACTTTGTGCTGTTCGGTCTCAACCTCATTGGTTATTTCTGCAAGTTCTTTGTCATACCTGACCATCTCTTCATCAATATCAATCTCTTCTCCCATGAGATGTTCCTGCTCCAGGCTTGTTATTTCAAGGTGCTTTAGGGCGTACTTTTCATCTTCGTTTGCTTTATAAAGCCTTTTTTCTGCTTCGCTTTTGTTTTGAATGGTTTTATTTTTATTTTCTATCAGTTTTTGCAGATCGTTTTCAATAAGGCGGACTTCGGATTCAAGTTCTTTTTTATCAAGACTGGTAGATTCCAGATTTTTATTTATGCTTTTAATCCGGCCTTCAAGTTCTTTTAGTTCCTGTTTTTTTGCAAGAATACCTGATAAATTATCTTTGCTGCCGCCGATCAGTATGCCTTGAGAGGAAATAATATCGCCGTTTTTTGTAACAATCGTTCGGCAATGGTCATCACTTTTATTTATCGTTATAGCTTCTGCTATATCAGTGGTAACGATTACATTTTCTAAAAAAGCTTCTGCAATTTTTTCAAACCCCGGTTTTACTGCAATATGTTCCAAAAGATATTTTTGTGTATTAGAATTTTCAGAAAGCTTATATCCTGTGTTTTTAATGGATGAAACAGGAATGAATCCGCTACGGCCTGCACTATTGGACTGAAGATAGTTTATAGCGTCAAGTCCCGTTTTTTGATCCTTAACCAGTATGTACTGCAAGGATTCTCCAAGGGCAGCTTCCACCGCGGTTTCAAAAGAAGGTTCGGGTTCGATAATATCCGCCATTAAGCCAAGAATATCATTATGTTCTGAGGAGCTGCTTGTAGTTTCTTTGTTTAAATATTTTTTCATTATGGCCTTGACGCCATCTTTATACCATTCAAAGTTATCGGCCATTTTCTTTAAAGCATTAAATTTAGATTTCAGCTTATTTTTTTCAAGTTCAATTGTCTGGACGAGTTTAACCTTCTTACCGAATTCCCTGCTTTTCCCCTCAAGCTCTTCCTGTTTGATTTCAATGCGTTCATTCAGACCATTTATTTCCAGTTCTAGTTCTTTCAGATGCTTTTCGGCTTTTATGGAATATTTTTGTGTTTCCTTTAATTTCTTCCTTGCTCTAACTTCTTCTTCATCTATTATTTTTAACCGTCTCTTTATGTTCTCCTTGTTGCTTGCCGCATTTTGATAGATGTTTTTGTATCGTGCTTCGTTGGCAACCAGCTTCATTAGATGTGTTTTATAATTTTCGAGTCTCTTTGTCAGCTCAGACAATTGATCTCTTGTTTTTTGCGATGCGGATCGTTCCTGCTCAAGACTTGATTTAACATCTGTTATATTGTCCTTAAGTTTTGCATTCTGAGTTTCTACTTGAGCAATCTCGGTGATAATGTTTTTGTTTTTTTCTTCTATTTCCTTTCTTGCGGCTTCAAGTCTTATGGCTTCGCTGGAAAAATTCTCCATCTCTCTGCGAAGATGTGTAAGGTCGTTTTCTATTCTGTCTATGCTTCGATGCATTTCAAATTTTTGAGATTTTTGTTCCGAGATTTCCTGTTCTTTTTGTGAAAGTTGAAGTTTTATATCTTCAACAGCAGCGTCAAGTTTTTTTATTTTGGATGTATGCTCTATGTCTGTATCATTAAGATCTTTTAATAGAGACTCGGTTTGGCGGATTTGGTGAGAGTAATCATCAAATTTTGCAAAAGAAATCAGGATATCCAGTTCTCTTATGCGCTTTTGATAATTTTTGTAGATTTCGGCTTTTTTAACCTGGCGTTTAAGGCCGGCCATCTGCTTTTGTACTTCATTAATTATATCATTTATGCGCAGAAGGTTCTGCTTTGTGGCCTGAACTTTGCTTAGAGCTTCTTTTTTTCGGTTTTTATATCTGGTAATTCCTGCGGCCTCCTCAATAAAAAACCTTCTTTCTTCAGGCCCTGCCTCAGTAATAGCTCCAATATTTCCCTGCTGAATTATTGAATATGATTTTGTCCCAAGGCCGCTTCCCAGAAAAATGTTATGTATATCCTTTAATCTGCATGGCTGCTTGTTGATGAAATATCCACTTTCACCAGAGCGATAGAGCCGCCTGGTTAACATTATTTCAGTGAAGTCCTTTAATTCCTCCGGAGCAGTACCGTTGTCATTTAAAAGCGTCAAGCATACCTCGGCCATGTTAAGCGGTGGTTTCGCGTTGGAGCCGGAAAATATGACATCTTCCATCGCCTTGCCGCGAAGCTGCTTAACACTTTGTTCCCCCATAACCCATCTAAGCGCGTCAACGATATTGCTCTTGCCGCAACCGTTGGGCCCTACAACTGCAGAAATGCCGGCAGGAAATTCAATGCTGGATTTTTCAGAAAATGATTTAAATCCTGTAAGTTCCAGTTTTTTTAGTTTCATATAAGGATATCCTCTTATATTTAGACCTTTGCAAAACGCCCCCTTTTGCCCAATTTCAGCGTCAGACTCAAATTTTAAGCCTCGAAATACTCAATGTATTCCCGCATTTAAAATTTTCGCCTTCCTTGAACTTGAACAAAATTGAGCATTTTTCAAAGGTCTCATAT
>DAOUSD010000227.1 GCA_030627405.1 Deltaproteobacteria bacterium | reverse complement strand
AATTATTCGACCTGTGCGGTTAGCTTTTAGCCATTAGCTGTTAGCTTTTGGATAAAACTGTTCAACATCCTCTTTACTTCATTGACCTGTTGTTTAAGTTCTCTAAAATCTCTCATTTCCCCTCCTTTTTAATGCTAACGGCTACCCGCTAATGGCTAACCGCACAGGTCGAAATTATTTATCTGAAATTCTATAGTTATAATTTTTCTATGGCTCTCAGTCTTGCGCTTCTCGCCATTGGATTGGCTGCAATTTCTTCTTTTGTCGGCCGCAAAACTTTTTTGCTCAAAGATCTTATAACTCTTGCCTTATTGCAAACACACCTTGGCAAAGCCGGCGGGCATATGCACTTGCCTTCCAGAAGCTTTATTTTTTTTTTTACGATTCTGTCTTCCAGTGAATGAAATGATAATATGCAGAACCGGCCTTCAGGCTTCAACAAGTCAAAGGCAGTTTCCATGAATGAATTGAGCATATCCAGCTCTTTGTTAACAGCTATTCTAACAGCCATAAACACTCTAGTGGCAGGGTGAATCCTTCTTTTGGATGATGCTTTGCCCGAAACGGCTCCACATACGATTGCCGCTAGGTGCTTGCTGGATTTAATTCTTTCTTTCTTTCTGACATTAACTATTTTTTTTGCTATTTTACGTGCATAGCGTTCCTCTCCATACTTAAAAAAAATTTCGGCAAGGCTTTTTTCATCCATCGTATTTATCAACTCTTCAGCCGTTGTGTCTGATTCAATGTTCATCCGCATATCCAGCGGTTCATCTTTTTTAAAGCTGAAACCCCGTCCACTTGAGTCGAGGTGATGAAATGAAATTCCAAGATCGAGAAGAATGCCGTCTACAGCAATAATATTTAATTGTGAAAGAATTTTCGGAAGATTTATAAAATTATCATGAAAGAGATGAATATTTAACTCGTATGGTTTTAGAATCTTTTTTGCGTTTTTTATTGCGTCTATATCCTGATCTATGCCGATCAGAATTCCGTCTGGAATAATCTTTTCCAAAATGGCGTTCGCATGACCTGAACCGCCAAGCGTACAATCTGCATATATTTTTCCGGGCTTACAATCAAGGTAATGGACAACCTCGCTTAACATCACAGGAATGTGTTTGTACGACATAGAATTAGCCCTTCCGGCAAGCCGATTTCACAGCATCCGCTGTGTTGCAGGCCATTTGGAGTGAAGTACCACGGCTTCGGCCCGCGCCTTGCGCCTGCAGCAAACTCAGCTTGTGAGAAATACGGGTTAGAGGCCTAATTTTGCTATTTCGTTGCTGACAGCCTCCTTTTTCATATCTTCTTCCATCTGCACTACTTCATGCTCGTAATTTTCCTTAGACCATATTTCAAAATGAATTATCTGCCCCACAAGTACGATTTCCTTTTCAAGTTCCGCATACTGCCTTAAAACCGGTGGAATCAGGATCCGGCCCTGCTTATCACAATTACAATCAGAGGCACCCCCTATGAATACTCTTCTGAAGCGGCGCATATACTCGCTTGTTTCAGACATTGCCAAAACTTTGGATTCGATCTTGCTCCATTGATCAAACGTATAGGCAAAAAGGGCTTTATCCAGCCTGGTAACTATCACTCTGTCACGGCCTTCGGCTTTTATGACATCACGGAATCTGGCCGGAATTATTATACGTCCCTTTGAATCAATTGTATTAAAGGAGCTTTCTCTAAACATAAATCACCATCGGAGGCCTTTGCAAAACGCCCTCTTTTGCCCAAATAGCGCTAAAGCTTCACATTGAACATTTTTCAAAAGTCTCCATTGATATCCACTTTTTTCCACTATATTTTTGTCAAATTACATTATTCAATAAAAGTCAAGAAAAAAATATAGCAAATTGATTTAGTTTTATAATAATTCATAAATGTTAAAGGCGTCAAGATATATTAATTTTTATGTGGAGTTTTGTGGGGTTCTTAATTAGCAAGGGCCAACTCGTGTTTTTTAACACAAGGCTTGCAGCAAGCCTTGTGTTTACCGGCCAAGAGGGCGAAATTGCTCGAAGTCGTTTGCAAAAGATTTTTTACTCGACCTGCACCAATCTCTTTGCGCAAGAGGAATTTTCAAATAAATTGGAACAATACCTGCCACGCCTCTTCATTGGATGCGCACCTCGGTGGCTTTTTATGCCCGCAAAAGCTGTGAGCGATACCGTTGAACAATTAGGGATTCAAAAAAAGCACTGGTCATATGAACTTTTGCTTCGCATTAAGCATCGCTTTGGTGTTTCTGCGGAAGCTTTTAACTCCCAACGGCCGTCTGTGGGATCTGGTATTAACGGGGAAAGAATCAAAAGAAGGACGTGAGGAAGTGCTTGAAATTGAGAAAGTATTGAAAAAAAGGAAAGTGGTGAAAAAATGAAAGCTCTGCCGGACATCAAAGTATTTGCTTTTGAAGCGAATAGCGATTATAATCGCTTCAAATTATGAAGCGAAAGGAAGGCTGAAATGCGTTATGTATGGCAAAATACAAACTGGACAGAGTTTAGCTGGGAAAGTGATGCGCTGATTCAGCCGCTTGGCCTGGCTCGACTGCGCCAGGGCAGGTTGCTGAGCAAGGCGAATGCTCTGGGTTTGAAATTCAGCAAAGAAGCCAGAGTTGAAATATTGATTGAAGAAACTGTTAAAACCGCTGCGATTGAAGGGCAGGTCCTGCACAGGGATTCGGTCAGGTCTTCAGTGGCACGGCGACTTGGGCTGCCGACAGCCGGTTTGCTCACTGCGGAACGGGTTGTCGATGGCCTGGTGGATGTGCTGCTGGATGCCACTGCAAATTACAGCGAGCCGCTATCACCCGAAAGACTGATGGGCTGGCAGGCTGCCCTCTTCCCGACAGGGTATTCAGGCTTGCGGAAAATTCGTACCGGCCAATGGCGAGGCCCTGAACTTATGCAGGTGGTATCCGGCCCTGTTGGCAAAGAAAAAGTCCACTTTGAGGCGCCGCCATCAGACCAGGTGGATATGGAAATCAGAGATTTCATTCAATGGTGGACAAAGGGATCGAAAAATATTGAGGGACTGCTGCGGGCCGCTATAGCACATTTTCGGTTTGTCACTATTCATCCGTTTGAAGATGGTAATGGACGGATCGCCAGAGCCCTTACCGATATGGCGTTGGCACAGGATGAGAACCTGCCGTCCAGGTTTTACAGCCTTTCGATACGTATCATGGCTGAAAGGGATGGATACTACCGTGTGTTGGAGCAATGTCAGAAAGGAGACGGTAATATAACTGATTGGCTGCTATGGTTTCTGGAATGTTTTGAACGGGCGCTTGAGCATTCAGAGACATTGATTTCAAATGTTCTGTCAAAGGCACGGTTCTGGCAGCAGCATGGGCAGACGATATTGAATAAACGCCAGCAAAAGGTTATCAATCGGCTGCTGGATGCCGGTCCAGGCGGTTTCGAAGGCGGTCTGACCACCCGTAAATATGTGGGCATGGTAAAGGTTAGCCGGGCAACCGCTTATCGCGAGATATCCGACCTGGTTGCAAAGCAGATATTTAGGCAGAACCATAGCAGGGGTCGCAGTGTCAGCTATGACATAATATGGGCAGATGCGGAGTAAAATGTTATCACCAGAACCAATCTCCGGTGCCTGTCTAAACTCAACATCTGTCCAATCATAAACTGGAAACAGTAAGCCGATATTTACTTGGGGAATCGGCAAATCAGATGCAAAGACACCGTGCGCTTGATGACGCTAAACTTGCGGCTATGATATGGCTTAAGATGGGGAAAATATGAGCAGACTGAACAGATGAAAGAGCTGTTAAAATAACTGAACGGTTATGTTCTCGTTACCAGGCGATTTATCCATGAGATGGAAAACATCAGCTATCATGTCGCGGCAGGAAAAATTGATAAAGACCTGCTAAAAGAGATTATTTGCGCTGTCATTGAAGATGATATGGAAATTGGCATAAAGATTCATTCAACTTTTGTGATCTGAGATCAAACAAATTCGACCCAAATCTGTGCGCCTACTTGTGGAAGTTATTTCATCCACGTTCCTAATTGAATGATCAAATTGTTACGTACAATTTTTATCTATATTCCTTATCGGCAAAAAACAACTAAAGCTTTAATTTATTGATTAGATAATTTGTACACGTTCCTCAATCATCCGATTTACCGACTTGATCACAAAGAAGAGAAGAAAGACCGATTCCTCCGCTGAAGGCCATTTCTCTT
>DAOUSD010000271.1 GCA_030627405.1 Deltaproteobacteria bacterium | reverse complement strand
GCAGTAGGGCTGGCTCAGTTGAGAAAACTTGATTTTATGCTGGAGAAGCAGCGTGCAAATAAAAAAATTCTCAAGGACGCACTTTCTCAGCCGGATTTAAAATCGGCAAAAATAGCTTTCAGAAAAATTCCAGATGAAAAAGGAGATTCCGCAACATTTCTTTCTTTCTTAATGCCTGATGAATCAATGGCCAGGAAAGCGGCGACGGATTTAGGCAAGTCCGGCGTTGATTCATGCTTTTACTGGTATGACAACAACTGGCATTATATACGCAACTGGAATCATCTTAAAAGGCTTAAATCTTTAGCGATGCTGCCTGTAAAGCTGCTTGATTACTGTCCTGATTATGGAAAGGTAAAACTTCCTCAATCCGACGATATAATCGGCAGAACGATATCAATGCTGATAAAGCTGTCATGGAGCAAGGAAGAGCTGACGCAACGTATAGAGAAGATAATTGGTGTTATAAAAAACATAGGTTGAGGGTTGAAAGTGAAAGGATATCAGGGAGCTTAGGACTATCCACCTGAGTAGTTCCTGATCATGATCGAGGGTAAAGGTTTACCACGGAACGACACGGAGTTTCACTGAAAATTGTGAACTAGACTTTCAGATAATTCCGTGTAATTCCGTGGTGAAATATTACGATTGAGGATAATATATGTTTAGAAATTTTAAAATGATTTCCTACGTAGTTTTCGGCGGGGGGTGTTTTAACCAGCTTAAATCTATTCTTGCTGAAAAACGCAGAGATAGCAATTCATTTATGGTTTTTCTTGTGGATGATGTTTTTGAATCCAGCAGTCTAATAGAAAGAATCCCTCTTGGAAGCAGAGACCGGATTATATCAGTCAACGTGGATGATGAACCTAAAACGGTTTATGTTGATGAACTTACAGACAAGGCAAGAAACTTTTCAAATCGTTTGCCCGATGGAATTATCGGCATAGGCGGCGGGAGCGCCATGGATCTTGCAAAGGCAGTATCTCTTATGCTGACGAATCCGGGTTCTGCTGCTGATTATCAGGGCTGGGATCTAATAAAAAATCCAGCAGTCTATCATGTCGGGATTCCTACAATCTCAGGTACCGGAGCCGAGGTTTCCCGCACAACTGTACTTACTGGTCCTGAGAAAAAACTCGGTATAAATTCAGACTATACTGTATTTGATCAGATAGTACTTGATCCTGAGTTAACTGCCGGTGTACCGGCAGATCAACATTTTTATACAGGCATGGACTGTTATATACATTGTGTGGAATCTTTAACTGGAACTTATCTTAACCCTTTCAGCAAGGCGTATGGTGAAAAGGCACTTGATCTTTGCAGGGAAGTTTTTCTGGCCGGCGACGAGGATAGTGCAGACAAACTGATGATGGCCTCATATTTTGGAGGTATGAGCATAGCCTACTCACAGGTTGGAGTGTGCCATGCGCTTTCATACGGTCTTTCATTTGTACTCGGTATTCACCATGGAATCGGCAACTGCATAGTTTTTGATTATTTGGAGGAATTTTATCCGGAAGGAGTTCGTGAATTCCGCAAGATGATGGAAAAAAGTAATATTAAACCACCACGAAATATAATAGCTGGTATCGAAAACTCAAAACTGGAAAAAATGGTGGATGTAGCTTTGATACTCGAGCCTTTATGGGAAAATGCTCTGGGGCCTGAGTGGAAGAGGGTAGTGAATAGGGAAAGAATTAAGGAGTTATATCAACAGATGTAACGTTTTTGGGAAATATATTCGCTGGTTTGTCTCCTATACATCAATAGTTGCTGTTTTATAAAAATTAAGAATAGAAAGATAAAGTATTAATGATATATTTAAAGCAAATCATCAGTATTGTTAAAGGAATAATCGGCTTTGTTCTTCCTTATCTTTTATCTGATGTCTATTTTGGAAGGAGCGTCGCAGGTTTGCCGGACAATTCCATTGTTTTTTTCCCTTGCAGTGAAAATGTCCTTTGTTGCGGTATTGCGGGGCTTGTTTCTTTTAAGAAAAAAGAAAAAAAAGCCAGCCATATAAATATAGCATCCCTGAATGATATGGCAATGAAGATTGGCACAAAAGGCTACAGGGACTGCGCTCAAAATAATAAATCTTTAATTATTGATTATCTGATTGATTATTTGGGCGGCCAGGAACTCATAGCCTCATTTTTGCATTCTGTGCAGTCTTTAAAGGCAGACGATTATTTTGCTGAATGTTTTGCTGGAAAAGATATCCAAAACGAACTTTCAAAATTATCTGACAATCTTAATGACATCATAGACAGGGAATCAAGATTGCTGTCTGATAATATGGGACGGATTGATGCTGATATGGTTGATACAATGTCCCGCAGAATTGAAGACCTGAAGGATATTTCATGGTGCATTACTTTTGAATTTTTAGATAATATTGTCAAAGCAGGTAAGCTTTTAAACCGGGATTTTCAGCCTATTACTTCTTCCGCCTTAAAAATCGTAAAAAATATCAATGCAATTCTAAACAGTATTGACCGTCTTGAGGTAAGAGGCCGTGATTCAGCCGGCATATCTCTTATGTTTATCCTTGAAAAAGCAGAGTTTGAAAGATTTAAAGAAAAGCTGGGCAAATCAGACAATATCGATCTTCTTGATAAGTTTAGGGTACGGTTAAACCATGATGTCCTTGTCAACATGGGCATAGATGTCCATGAAACAAAAGATGAAAGCGGAGAGAAATGTGTTTGTATTGCCCTTACCTATAAGATTGCCGCTGAGATAGGAAGCCTTGGAAACAATGTTGGTTTTTTGAGGAACCAGATAAAAAATGATCTGATTTTTCAAGCACTTATCTCATTTCCGCACAAATATCATACTGTTGGAGCCCATACTCGCTGGGCTTCAATCGGGGCTATTACTGAACCGAACTGTCATCCGGTTGATAATAGAGGGACCGGAACCATGTCAGATAAAAGCGGAATAATTCATGTCTGTCTTAACGGAGATATCGACAATTACCTTAAGCTTAAAAAAGAATATGAAAGCAAAGGCAATCTTATACATAAGGACATTACGACGGATACAAAAATAATCCCGCTGCAAATTGAAAAATATATATTGCAGGGGAATGAGCTGGAAGAAGCATTTCGTCTGGCGGTCAATGATTTTAAAGGCTCACATGCCATATTTATGCATTCAGACCTTGCTCCAGGCAAACTTTTTCTTGCCCAGAAAGGCAGCGGTCAGGCTATCTTTATAGGACTATCTGAAGATCATTATCTGCCGACCTCTGAAGTTTACGGTTTTGTCGAACAGACTCCGTTCTATCTCAAAATGGACGGAGAAAAGGTTTTTGAAGGAAGGAATGGCGAAACTCAGGGACAGATTTTTGTGCTTAGCCAGGAATCCAGCGGAGTCCTCCAGAACATTAAAGCGATGTTTTATGACGGAAGCAGGGTTGAAATTGGGGAAAAGGATATAAAACGTACGCAGATAACTTCAAGAGATATAGATCGTCAGGGGTTCCCGCATTATTTCCTGAAAGAAATTTCCGAAGCCCCTGTTTCAGTGGAAAAGACTCTTCAGAATCGCTGGAAGATCGAGGAAGACGGGAAGCAGAAG
>DAOUSD010000197.1 GCA_030627405.1 Deltaproteobacteria bacterium | reverse complement strand
TAACAACGGGTTCAGGGTTAAGATGCTGCCTTTTTTTATTCGCCAGTTCCGCCAGCGTAAGAAGTTCAGCCTCGTTGAGCAATGTAAGTGCTTCTGATGAGTCGATACGCTCTTTTGATGCTGCTTTTTCAATTATTCTATCTAATTTATTCATATTTTGTAACTAATACGGTTTACGGTTGCTCAAAACGTAAAACTGTAAACTGACAACCGTGAATCTTGGCAGTTACAAAGTATGAATAACTTAGACAAAATAATAGAAAAAGCAGCATCAAAAGAGCGTATCGACTCATCAGAAGCACTTACATTGCTCAACGAGGCTGAACTTCTTACGCTGGCGGAACTGGCAAATAAAAAAAGGCGGCATCTTAACCCTGAACCTGTTGTTACCTTTGTGGTTGATCGAAATATAAATTATACAAATGTTTGTATATCAGGATGCCTGTTCTGCGCATTTTATTGCCCTCCGGGCCATGCTGATGCTTATGTAATATCAAAAAAAGAACTAAAAGAAAAAATCGAAGAAACTCTGTCTCTCGGAGGAACTCAGATTCTTCTTCAGGGCGGACTCAATCCTTCTCTTTCGCTTGATTACTACATTGATCTTTTAAAATTCATAAAAGACAATTTCCCTATTCATATACATGGATTCTCTCCACCGGAAATAGTTTTTATGGCGGAAAAATCCTCTCTGTCTCTAAAAGATACCATAAACAAACTCATCGACGCAGGACTGGGCTCCATCCCCGGTGGTGGTGCTGAAATACTTGTGGATGAAATCAGGGAAAGAACGTCACCAAACAAGTGTACGGTTGATCAATGGATAGAAGTCATGAAGACCGCTCACAATTGCGGACTTAGAACAACTGCAACAATGATGTTCGGACACATAGAAAAGCCGGAACATATAATTGAACATCTAATGAAAATTCGCAAGCTACAGGATAATACAGGCGGTTTTACCGCATTTATCCCCTGGACATTTCAGCCGGACAATACTCGTATAAAAGTAGAGAAAACCACATCTGTAGAATATCTTAGAGTTCTTGCTGTCAGCAGGTTATTTCTGGATAACGTACGGAATATACAGGCATCATGGGTAACACAGGGGGATAAGATCGCCCAAATAGCATTTGCATTCGGAGCAAACGATCTTGGCAGTACAATGATAGAAGAGAATGTTGTAGCCGCAGCAGGAGTAAAATTCAGGCTGCCAAAAGAAGAAATGATCCGCCTGATTCAGGACGCCGGCTACAGAGCAGCTCAAAGGGATTGCTTTTATAATATTGTTAAACCGCATTTATCGTGAACTCCTCTGTAATACACAAAGCCGGATGGGTGGTGATCGATCCGTGGACAATTATTAATGACGGTTATATCAGGGTTGAATCAGGGTTAATCAAGGAAACAGGCAAGGGTTTATGCAGCGGACATATTGTTGATCATGGCCCTGGGGCACTTTTGCCGGTTCTGGTAAACGCCCATACTCATCTTGAACTTTGTGCTTTAAAGGACAAACTGTTACCTGAAAAAGGATTCAGGAACTGGGTTGAAAATTTAATTAATTTGCGCAATTCAGCCGGCACAGAAAATCTTAGAACCGGTGCAATAAATGGTGTCAAAGAGCTTATTGAATCCGGATGCGGAGTTATCGGTGAAATTTCAACACTGGGCCTGACATGGGAAATAATATCAAATTCCAGCCTCAAGGGTGTATGGTTTAGAGAATTTCTTGGTAATGTTTTACATGAAGAAATAACATGTAACAGAAATAAATTATTAATAAAATCAATTGCGGGCCATGCACCACACACCCTGTCCCCTGAACTTCTTGCAGATTTAAAAAATATTACACGTAAAGAAAATATTCCCTTTTCCATTCACTTGGCGGAGTCGAAAGATGAAATCTTTTTCCTGACAACAGGAAAAGGCATTTGGGCGGATTTTATGACGGAAAGGGGAATTGATTTTTCAGGCTGGAATTTGCCGGTTGAAACCCCGGTCAGATATCTTGAAGATCTTGGAGTTCTTGACGAAAACACTATAGCTGTACATCTTATCCATGCGGACAAAAAGGATTTTGAAATACTTTTGCGCCACAATGTCCGTGTATGTCTTTGTTTAAGAAGCAACTTCAATCTTCATAACATGATGCCGGATCTTACAGGTATGCTTAAGGCCGGAATAAAGCCCTGTCTTGGTACAGACAGCCTGGCCAGTGCGGAGTCATTAAGTATATTCGATGAGATGGCTTTTGTATCAAAATCTTTTCCTTCAATACCACCTGCTGAAATCCTTGCAATGGCAACAGTTAACGGCGCAAGCTCTTTAGGATTTGGTGAAATGTTTGGGACTCTAGCACCGGAAAAGTGCGCTGCTTTTGTTTATGTGCCGGTTGATGTATCGAGCAAATCAGGACTTCTGCAGGCTCTTGTAAATGCGGATTTCAAAGAGCCTTGCAAAACAGTGTTACCAACAAATGCAACATCAATTTAAAAACAACATAGCCATTCCCCCGGTCAATTTGGGCCGTATCAGCTATATGAATGTAGCTCCGGTATATTATGGCTTAGATAATGGTTTAAAACCTGACTGGCTGAATATAGTAAGCGCACCGCCTTCAATTTTGAATAATATGATGGTAAAAAATGAGCTTGACATAAGCCCTGTCTCATCTGTTGCTTATGCAAAGAACCAGGATGAATGGCTGCTCCTTCCCGACCTGTCAATAGCATGCTTTGGAAAAGTTATGAGCGTCATTCTTGTAAGCAAAAAGCCCTTTGAAAAGCTGGCTGACAACAAAGTAATCATTACAGACAAGTCAGCAGCCGCTGCAGAGCTGTTAAAACTTCTTTTTTCAATAAAAAGAGTAAAACCCGTATTTAAAATAATGCCGATTCAATGCCCGGATGAAATTAAAAAATCTGCGGACGCAGCACTTATTATCGGCGACAAGGCTTTAAAAGAAAAATGGCATGTTCATTTCGATCATATTTATGATCTTGGCCGGATGTGGCTGGAATTAACAAACCTGCCATTTGTTTTTGCATTATGGGCAGTACGAAAATCATTTGCAGATAAAAAACCGGAAGTCGTATCATCAATAATAAAAGTATTTAATATCTCAAAGGAACAAGGAAAGAAAAACCTGGAAGATATTGCCAAAAAAGCTTCGGAAATTCTTGGAATAGATATAAACATCTGCAAAAAATACTACGAGCTGTTGAACTACAATCTTGATCCCCTGCAATTGAAAGGGCTAACAAGTTTCTTTGAGAAGCTCTATCACAAAAAAATCCTTCCCCAAAAAGTACAGCTTAGATTTTTTGACAGTAAAAAATAAAACTCTCAACGTTTTGATATCTGTTGCAGAACCTCAGAACACTTGACTTAGGGCCGTTGCGCCAAGCCAACAACAAGGCTATAACTTGTTGAAATAAGAAGGAGAACGGCAATAACAATAAAAAATAATAACTATTGCCGCCGGAAATAAAAAGTGGCACCTTTCACCTTGTCTAATCCCAAAAAGCAGGAGGAGAAAGGTGTCATGAAACAACAATTGATCTTACCATGTATTCCACGAGGTGCTACTGAAATTAACAATGTTGTTGGAGTTTTTCGTAATGACAATTTATGGACATATTTTTTGGAGGGTATCCTGTTCACTTCCACAAAGCAGATGACCATAAAATGTTTCGTCTTGTTACCTCTCAATTGATCGAATCAGGTGCATGTCGCCAAGTAGATATCATAAAGGCGTTTGGTGTATCAAAAAGCAGTGTTATTCGTTCACAAAACATTCTTCGAGATAGCGGCTCAGAGGGATTCTTCAAACCTCGCGCAGTTCGAACTGTTGGTGGAAAAGTTTTCACACCAGAAGTCCTTGCCCAAGCCCAATCATTATTAAATGAGCATTATACAAGATCAGAAATCGCTGAAAAACTTGATGTTAAGCATGACACCCTTCGTAAGGCTATAAACGATGGCCGTCTGGAAGAGTCAAAACAAGATAGCTTTGCTGCCACAACTAAATCATTTAGAAATACAGAAGATGCAAAAGCCGCTGAAGGATTGGGGACAGCTTGTACCAGAGTAGAAGATCGGGTCGAATCCATCTTTGGTTCTGGAGACGGGGCAGTTACACATTTTGAGCCTTGTCTGGATGTTCCCAAAGGCGGTGTTCTGTGTGCTTTACCGGCGCTTCTTGAAAATGGACTTCTGCATGGCGCGGAATCCATGCTTGGAGAGGTCGGCGGTTATTATCGCACTTTACATATCCTTTTGTTGCTGGCTTTCATGTCATTGTGCCGAATTAAAACAATAGAAAAATTGCGAGGACATGCTCCTGGTGAGTTTGGAAATTTATTAGGCCTTGATCGGATTCCAGAAGTTCGTTGCCTACGAAAGAAACTGGATCAATTAAGCATAGATGATTCGGCAAAACAATGGAGTGCCTACCTGAGTAAGTATTGGATGGAAGCTAATCCAACAGCTGCCGGAACTCTTTATATTGATGGCCATGTCCGTGTTTATCATGGTGGTAAAACCAAATTGCCCAAAAAGTTTGTTTCTCGTGAACGTCTTTGCCTGCGAGGTATGTGTGATTACTGGGTTAATGATGCTACAGGCAATCCATTTTTTGTCGTAGAAAAAGCCGTTGACCCTGGCATGCTTCAAACTT
>DAOUSD010000013.1 GCA_030627405.1 Deltaproteobacteria bacterium | reverse complement strand
CCCGACTCTACGACTCCCGACTCTACGACTCTTTACCCATAGCCTTATAAAAAAGCCGCCGATTCTGCTCAACCACCCCATCATCCTTTGTCACCTGAAGCCCATACTCCCGTGCCTCTTCAGACCATTTCAAATATTCCTCATTATTCATGTCAACACACCTCTGAAGAACTTCCCGAAACATTTCCGGCCTGTCTAAAGGCAGATCCCAGCCAACACCTTTTCCTTCGAGATCACGCCACGGTGTTTGATCGCTAATCAAAATCGGACATCCCGCGCAAAGGGCCCCTAAAATCACATGGCCAAAATTTTCACCAAGCGTCGGCAGAAAAAAAAGATCATGATCCCTCATCACAACTCCCACCTTGTCATGCTCCACACTGCCGCAATACCGGACTTTAATATTTTTCGGCAGGCCACCTATAATCTTCTCACACTCCGCCCAATATGATTTATCCTCCATCGGCCCGTAGATATTAAACTTAACTTTACCTTTCAATCCCTTAAGCATCTCCAAAGCACCGTCCAGGTTTTTCTTGCGAGATATGCGAGACAAAAAAATGATTTTAAGACAGCCTTCGATTTTCCCGCTCTTTGGCAGCAGTTCATCTGATGAATGAATCACCGGTGGAAGATCCGGAGCAACCACCACCGGCACATCTCTTCCAAACCATTGGCGTATATCCGCTTCCTCATGCTCACTTGATGCCTTCCATGTAGCGACACGATACAGCCCGAGTGCTTTTGCCACAAAAAGATATGCTCGCTTTTTAAACCTCTTAAGCCAAAAAGCGCCTGGCGAAAACTCACCCTCAGGCGCAACGACTACGGGTCTGTCAGGAATTAGCCGCAACCTTCTTAACACCAATGGCTTGATGGTAAAATGCGGCGAAAAAAAGCTGCTGAGATAAATCACATCATATTCGGTAAAGCAAAAAAGTCTTCTAAAATCCCGCAAGCAACGCCTTTTCGGAGACATATAAAAAACGTCAGCTTTACCAACCCTATTCCAACCGTCAACCTTGATGCCGGGATAGGGCTTCTCATCCCCAAGATCCCGATCCGCTGCGATGATCTTAAATTCAAACTCATCCCCCAGATGATCTACTATGTTCACAATCGTCCGCATCGCCCCGCCAGCCTTGTATCCGGGGAGGTAGTAGCCGATAAAGGTTAAGATTATAAGGTTCGGCATTAATGTAATCTCATTTTTTGGTAATGCTCAATATAACTATTGGCGCTTGACTGAATTGAATATTTGCTTTTACAGCGTTCAAAAAGATAGGTTCCATATTCTTTCAATAACGTCGGGGTTTCAGAAAACATTCTGATTTTATTAGACAAATCAATAATATCATAGGGCTTTGTTAGATATTTCTCCCCTTGTTTACCAATCATGTTTTTTGCTGCCCCCACGTCAGTGCAAATTATTGGCAAGCCAATTGCCATTGCTTCCAGTAGAACATTTGACATCCCCTCGTTTTCAGACGGTAAAACTAAAAGATCGGCATCTTTCATATATTTTAAAACATCGGACTGATAGCCGTGAAAGTTGATTTTGTTTACTATTCCCAATTGTTTTGTCATTATTTGAAGGCTATCCATCAATGGGCCGTTACCTACAATGTCTAATTGCCATTTTATGTTTCTATTATTTAAATTACTACAAGCCGTTATTAAATCAGAACAACATTTTTGCTTAACAAGCCGCCCAACAAACAATAACTTAATGGTTTTTCCGGCAATTTTATTGTTATTATTTAAAACCTCAACGCCATTAGATGCCAAGAAAATTTTATCCTTATCCACTTTCCATGATGAAATTAGTGTGTTTTGCGTCTTTTCTTCAAGTACTATTAATAGTTTTGCCACCCGAATTGTAATTCTCCAATAACATATTGCTGACATAGAAAGATTGTCTAACATTTTTTCATTAGGGAATTTAAATACAACTCGATACCCAAGCAAAAAACCCATAAAAGCCATTATGTGACCGATACGACTGGGGGTGTGTATGTGCAGTATCTTGAAATTAACCCTTAAATAGATTAACCGCATTAAAAACAGGAGCGTCGCCATTGCTCCATTTTTTACACGATAAACCTTTATATTATCATGTACTTGTGTGTGATTTCCGTTGTGCTCATAAGAAAGAGCACAAACGTCTACGCCCTGCCTCTTCAGTTCATTAGCAAGCAAATGTACCTGCTTTTCTTTTCCCCCAACAACAGGAGGAGGGTAAGCGGCATCAAACATTAGTATTTTCAATTGGGTGGAATTTGTTTTCAATGTCTTTCCTGCAATAATTTAATTTAATGTGTAAAGAAATTACGGTATCGCGACAATCCATTTTTATATACAACTTAGCGTATTTTCTTGAGAAAGCGACGCAATGGCTTTGCGTATGCGCGGTAATCGAAAGACTGTTCCGCCATGGCACGTGCAGCTATGCGCATTTCCGCATACTGTACGGGTGGCAAGGCTAAGGCACGTTCAATTGTTTCTGTAAATGCCTCAACTGAGTGGTCTCTGCAAACCAGTCCCTCGACGTCATCGTGAATATATTGACCGAGATCGCTTGTCAGATTGCAGATGACCGGTGTGCCGAGTGCCATGCTTTCAGCAAACTTGGTCGGAAATCCGGCCTCCGAAACGCGGTTCAGCGGGCGCAAAAGCGGCATAAAGTCCGCGTTTTTCACAATTTCTAACGCCTTATCCGGCGTTTGCCACCCAAGAGCCTCAATCCAGGAAGGCGATGAAGATATCCCTCGTGACTGCAGCGCTGAAAAACAGAGGATTTCCTGTGGGGTTGGTCCAGCCATAATAAAACGAACATCTTTACCTGCGGAATTTAAGCGAAATAGAGCCTCGATGACATTATTCAGCAAGTCCTTTTTCCCCCTTCCAGATTCACCGGTATATGCCAGCGTAAGTTGTTTTTTGACTGGCATTGTATTTGAACGTTTGGCGATGAAACTGGTTGTGTCAAGTAAGGTTGGGATGCGAATCACATGAGATTTTCTGTTCAGATAAAATTTTTCCAAATATGAACTGATTGCAATCACTCCGTCCGCTCGGTAGATAAGAAATCTCATACATATCTTGTCGCTGATATTCAATGGGCTGAAGGAGCCACCACCCACCATGTGCGAGGCATCACGCCACTCGACAACATCAACGATCAAAGCAACGTTGTTTTTGCGGCACCATGACATTAATCGAAGTATAAAGGCTGAGCTTGAGCCATAATAGATAACATACGACGGTTTGGTTGGCTGCTCATCCAGCCAGCGTACTTTTCGTTCTCCCACCGCGATCAAATATTGATAGGCCCTTCTAATGGCGGACGCGGCCTTCGATAACCTCTCCGACAGGCCGAGATAAGAAAGCGTACCCTTTCCTTTTCTATCATAAAGTACACAGGGTTCTGGTGGTTCAATATTCTCGCTTCCCACCACCACATCGTAGCCTGCCTCCACAAGCGCACTCGCTACACCATACACTCTCCGGCTACTGGCATTCCCTTCAGGGAAGGGGAATTTACCCACATACGCAATCCATTCCGGGTTAACCACTTTGCAACCTCCAAATATTTCCAATTCGCACGGAGTCATCCACCTCAACTATGTGAATTTGCCGAAGAGCTACTGCTTGAACCTGATACAGCCATCCTTGCTTCTCTACGGAATTTCTGCTCTATCAATATTCCCAGCATAAAGCAGTAAACGATTACTGCTGGCGTATTTCGCAAAAACGAGTTGGTAAGTCCGGGAAGAAAAAACGGGAGTAACACAAGCAAGCCAATTTTTTTGTAAATCCGAAACATCCAAACGAACAGCAACATTCCTCCAATCGCCCCGCTTGTTGCCCATACCCTAAACCAATCATTATGAAACTCTGGAAGCTTATCAAATGGATAATATCCAAGTGTACTATAGCCAGAGCCAATAAGAGGAGATTTAAGAAACCTGTCACTAAAACCCTGCCAATGAATAAGTGGGCGAGCAATAGTCACTGAATGGCGTCCCTCGGCAACATCGAAAACAGAAGTTGTTGCGAAACGATTGTAGGCATTATCAATAAAGGTATAATTATTTCGTAATGTGTTCCCAAAAAAAATAAAAAAAGCGATTATCGCAAAAAAAAGTGCGGCTATCGCAAAAATTTTTGTCGACCAATGTTTGACATTGGTTGCAGCGAAGAACGCCACCAGTATTATTGATGCAACCATCTGATTACGGCTTGCCAAGATAAAGCAGACTGCAATATTGAGCATTGACGCTAATACAATGTGGTGTTTCTGCAATCGACTTAAATATCCCAAACGAACCGAAACTACTAAGAATAAAAACACAATATTTACTAAAAGCATTGTGGAGTTGGGGTTGCCCAAGCCTCGATACCTGCCTTGGGATCTCACCAACGCCGATAGATTTTCAATATTCTCGGGTGTGTGGTAATAAAGTTGGGCAAGAATCGGGAAACGATCAATAGTGAATATCAGTAAAAGAACTAATGCCGCTGTCGCATAAAAAAACCAAAGCAGCCAACGGTAACGAAAATTGGAAACAAATTGGCCATAACCAAAGGCAAAAACCATCATCAGGTAAAACATAGTCGCCCGGAATGCCTCATTCGGGTCATAAATATTACCTAAGGTCGATAGATATAGTTGGCCCAACAATCCGCATACGAGTATACCCATAACAGGTCCCATCATTTTGAAAAAACGGCGGGACCTACCGCTGGCAACATAGCCTCTCTTGTGTGGCATTATAATAAAAAGCGGCCATGCAAGAAGAATCCAATAACTCGGCTTAAATAGTGATATGCCAAAGAGTCGAGGCACTGGCAATAACAACTGGTCTGCCAATATAAACAGTGCCAAGTATGAAAGCATAGAGATTGAATGGTTTATTTTTACCAATTGTTTTGGCATATCTATTTTTTATCTCAATCCTTCATATAGGATTTAAGTATTAAATGAAGCTGATTGCCTCTCGTATCCCATGAATTCTGTCGAGCCAGCTCAATCCGTTGTGTAATTAATTCGTCGCAGTCTTCGTTGTGAGCCTTAACTATGCATTCCACAAATTCTTTTGCACTGTTCGCAACGTATATGAATTTGTCAGGCAACTCAATTAAATGATTCATATTGGAAATAACCACAGGTTTTCCGCAGGCAATGTATTGGAATAATTTATTTGGTGTACAAGCCTTGACCACTTCAAGTTTTATGTCAAAAGGAATAACGCAAACGTCCATGCTTTGCAGTACTGACTGCAAAGCCTCTCCCTCAAAAGGAGAAATCATCTCAAAATTAGAAAATTCATATAGTGGCAATAGATCAATGGTGTCCTTTACAGGTCCAATCAAATATAGGGATAGTCTTTCGTGCGATACGACTTCGAGCAACCATTCGAGAGAAATCCTCTTATCAATATAGCCCATATAGCAAACGGATATTTGTTTTTTTTTGTGTCGTTGTAAGTTGCCGGGTTCTGGCGGTCTATCAAGATTAAACTCATGGCCGGGTAACAGAACATGGACATTCTTATGCCTGGATCGAAACTTCTCAAACAATGGTGTGCTGTGTACGAAACAGCAGTCGGCTCTGCGTATGACCTTATCTTCATATTTAGAGAATAGCTTACGTTGCCATTGGCGCGGTGCCTGGTTTGGGAATTCATCGTTGCACAGATATACTTTGGGGTAAAATATGCCGGATGACATAATCGAACTGAAATCGAACTGAAAATTTATCAATATCGCATTGATGTAACCAGTTTTTTTGACCGTAGCTTCTATTTTCTTCAGTGTTAACCAATCGATAATTGTATGAAAAAATGAAAGGCGTCCATAAAATCGTAATAATATGCGCGGTATTTGTGGAGGGCGATATATAACAAGGTGCTCGTTGATTTGCTCATACCGATTCAAATGTCGATCCTTGCATAAATTGGCTGAACTTCGCTCAACATATAATACATTATAAAATCTGGTCAGTTGCCGGGTAACCTGATGCCGAAACCTGGGAGGCTCGTCCCAGCAGGTAATTGTCGTAACAACTGCCAACTGTCGATTTTTGTCAACAAATTTGGGACAATGCCGCATGGTTAAACCTTATCAAACGCATTCTTATTCATATTTTTCAAACACCTTTAACAATACTTCTTCCATTGCATCCCAGCTATATTTCTCTATGCATTTTTGCCTTGCTTTATTACCCATCGCATTGGCCTCTTTGGGATTGTTTAAAACGTATTGAATTTTTTTGGCTAATTGCTCTGGATTTTCAGGTTCTACTATCCAGCCGCAGCCATCTAATATTTTAGGCAAATCGGAAATATTAGAAGCTATTATCGGTTTTGCCATTGCCATTGCATCAAAAACCTTAGCCGGCATTTGCCCCATTGTTGAAAAATTCTTTCTCTGGGGTATCACTACAACATCAGCCATCGCCAAAAATTCCGGAACCGTTTCAAAAGGTTGCAAACCAAATCCATTAAACCTTCTACCCAAAGCTTTTACTGCAATTTTAGCTAAATTTTTGGAATATTGATCCCTATCATTAATTCCCACAACAACTAAGACAATATCCTGATCTTTTATTACGCTTATAGCTTTTATAATATCTTCTATGCCCTTATGTGGTCTTGGGGAGCCAAAAAACATTATAATTTTTTTCGTTTTTTCTATGCCATATTTTTTTCTTACTAAATCCCTGTTGAATTTCTTGGGGTCAAAAGCTTCTGTATCTCTTCCATGGCATACCATTGTCCCCCCAAATTTATTTTTTAGAAATGTGTTGGAAACTGCAATTTCATTTGAAAAACATACCAACTTCTCCATAAACAAATTGTTCCAATAAGAACCCATGCCATAGAAAAAAAGACCGGATGAAACTAAAGCTTTTATGGAGTGAAATAACGACAAGTTTTTATAACTTTCTTTCATAAAACCCATCTGCCAGTCGTCTATATCCAGAATCAGTGGCTTCTTTTGAACTACTTTTATAAGCAGTCCAATCCCAAAACTGGTAAATAAAGGTTTTGAGGCATAAATCACATCTCCATCTATCTTTTGGGCTAATTCCCTAATTTGTAGATAAGGCTTAAACCTGCCAACGATTTTCACTGATTTATATGTTATGCTTTTATCATTAGCGACAGGTTTCCAAATTTCATCGCCAAAAATTGGGCCGACAATTTCTACTTCGTAATGCCTTTGAAGTACTTTGGCTAACAAATATGCTCTACCGAGGCAGTTGTGGGATAGATCGGGGGTTAGGATTGAGATTTTCATGGTTTATCAGCCTTTAAAAGATTCAATCCTTAAACATGGCTCGTCTTTAGTATGATCATCTTGTGGCTCTTTTTTTTGAATATCTCTGAATCCAGTCTTTTCAAGAAGTTTTTTTAATCTTTTGAAGTTATACCCAAACATATGCGCATCCCCTAGGAATCTTTGCAGACCGAAAATATTATTTATCCGTTCTTCATTACCTTCTATATATTCCTTCACCGCCTTATCAAAATCGGGGCATTCGATAATCAACACTCCTCCTAGCACTATAACCCTGAACCATTCTTTTAATGCCTTTGGTAAATCATGTCTTGGTAAGTGCTCAATGACATGATAAGTTTCAATTAATTCTACCGAGTTATCAGGGTATGGCAATTTTCTTATATTACAAACTACATCCGAAGCTGTTGTTTTTCTCAAATCAATATTTATATAACCTTCAAGGTGACGTCCTCCACAGCCTAAGTGCAGTTTCAACGGGTTCTTATTTTTTATGCCAAGGTTATATTTAAATTTAATTATGGCAAAATCTATATTGCGCCGAATGACATTTAATAAATTTGAATTATACCAAAAGGTTCTAAAAGTACGTGCTTTACCACCTAAATTAGTTCCAAGTTTATTATCTATAGCCGAAATTACCGTTTTTTTTATACTCATTGCACACCACCAAGTTTATCAATTGAAAGATTTTCCTGCTCTATCTCCCGCATTAATTTATCTATTTCTATTTTAAGCTCGTCTCGTGTAATAGTATGTAATATTTCACTATTTATAAGCCCTGTAGCAAGCATTGAATTCACTAAAGAGCGTTTTCTGACAATTTCCATCTGCGAGTTTAATCTCTTTCTAATCTTCTCCCTTTGATTCCATGCTTGATCTATCGTAACAATAAGATTCTCATAAGTGAGATCATTTATATTAATAACAAATTTATCTAATCCTACCATGTGCATAATACCAACAGACTTATGCTCGTAAGCCAAACATACCGTTGGGATTTTTCCTTTTAACGCAAATATTACTGAATGATACCTATTCCCAATAACAAGATCCATTTGTGAAATAACAGCCTGCTGTATTTCTGAATTCCATGTTTTTGAAAGAACTTTTACATTATCTTTTCTATCTACCATTTTTACAATTTCATTTATTAAAGGCATATCATCGCTGTTTCCGTAAAGTTGAGGGAAAAACACAATCGTAGCATCAAATTTATCAATTAAATAATCTATTATTTTGGCAATTATTTGATTATATTTCTCCTGATTTTTTTGTGGTTTTGTTGAATACCGATAATTCCATTCTGCACCAGCAGGGGTTATTCCAATTAAAATCTTCTTGTTTACGTTCTTGTTTTGAGCTTTTATAATTTTTTCTTTAAGCAATATGCCTTTTACCTCATCTTTGTTTATATCAATAATATCTTGAAAAGCAGAATCAGCAGTAAGATAAACCAACGGTTTGGTCAAGTTCAAGTTGTCTAAATGTTTCATAGAGATATGATCTCGCAACGTAATAATTTCTACTTTATTCAATATGTATTTACGGATTATATTTCTCCAACGTTTCTTAAATGGTCCCATGGATGGTCCATATATCATTACCGGTTTTCGCAATATTTTAGATACGCAGATATGTAATAAATGCTCTTGTATCTCATGGGAAGCGTATAAATCTCCAAAGTAAGGCCCGCCAGGAGCTGAAATAATTATATCAGCATTAGCCATTTCCTCTATGGCTTCAAAAATATTGTGTCCTTTATTGAAAGTAGGTAACCGAATGCCCAACGATCTAAAAAATGTCCATAAAACAATAAATAGGACTGTTTTTTTAGAAGCAGAGAAAGTTCGAAGAATACGTACGTTTTCTTGCAGTTGAAGCCCATCTGGAGATACAGTTAATACTGTAAATTCAGCATTTGGTATTAATGTCTTTAAAGAATTTATCATACTTCTCTGGGCTGCTTCATCTCCTCTATTATTTCCATGTGAATTCGTAATAACAATCTTAATTATATTTCCTACAGTTTTAACGCCTTCTTTAATTTGTTCCATGACTTCGCTTGCACGATACATTAATAGCCTCTTAAGTCGTTGTCTATAAAAAGCAAGGAATTTCAATGGGATGTGTTTTAAGGCATACCTGAAAAATTTATTTTTTGATACAAAGAGATTTATATATGGCATCGGTGCGGCAATATAATCTAACAAAGTGGGATTCAAGAATGTATCTATATTCTCCTTCAGAGTTTTTGGTATAGTTTTACCGAATATCTTCAACAATCTTACTCTGGCTTTAATATTACGTTTTTTAAAAAGGGCCATGAATAGTTGTGATTGAACTACATCTTCTGGAGTGAGAGTGAAAACTTCTATTTCATTACTTGATGCAGCTGCTTTTATCAGTTCTTCTCCTTTGTCAGTTCTTGTTACTACAATTGATGTGCCAACTTTATCATTTTTCATGGTTTCTGGTAAATATGCATCAGCAAAACTTATGTCTGACATTTCATTTAAGAGGTCACTACATAATGTACAATAATGATGGCTGAAGAAAGATCCGCCAAAAATTTCACTCCACCATGTAGCCAACATTGGAAGATTTTTTTGTTGACCATCTTTCAATAGTACTTTAATACCACTGGGCCAACCATCTCCCCTATACTTTAATTCAGCAATTTCGTTGGAAGCAATGCCCATTTTGTTCAGAATATATTCTACCCCATGAAAACTCATTGTACGAGAGCATACTATACCAAAATGATAAGCTATTTTATCTCGAAGGGCTGGAATCTTTAGCTCTGCTCTTCGGATTCCCTGTATGTGACAAGGAAGCCCTACTACAGCAAATTTGCCTTCTTCAGATAAGATTTGATTAAGTAATTGGTTCAATGGCACTGGGACATATTTTGAGCCCATAGCTGAAAGTACGTCCTCTTCTGTTCGTGCTATAAAAGGCTCGGCTTTTAATGGATTATTCTTATTTATTCTTGTCAAAAGAGCTCCATCAATCAAATTTTCTTTTAAAAGAAAAAGCAATAAAGAGGTTGTCAATCCTCCTGATGAAGCACGCCATCTAACTGTTGGATTAGTCGAGTACCCTTTATAACAATTAATAAAGTTACCTATAAGCTTATTGTCTGGAATCTTATTGAAAATAAATTTATTAAGCTCTTTGAAATTTTCATTGCTGGCAGGGCATACATTCGTACATAGATGGCATCCTTTACAATTATTACTTGCAATCACAGGGATGTATCTCCCCTCATGTGTCATCTCCATTTTCAATGACTTAGTAGGGCAAACCCCTACACAGGTGCCACATCCTGTACAAAGATTGCTATCGGCCACATTCTTAACAGGTGGGACTATATTTTTTTGCATCACTTTAAAACTCCTGACATTGCGCTTTTTAGGTTATGCCATATATTTTGTTTTAGGGCTTTATCAAGAACATAAGTACTTATAAAATAAAAAGTAGCTCCGACTAAAACTGCTAATATGAATTCTATTAGAGAAAGATTCTTTATTGTAAAGGCTCCTAAGAATAATGTCATAAAAAGAGTACTAACAAATGGAATCAACATTATTTTACAAATCATGCTCATTTTTCCCATCAAAATTTTACTTATGGTTATGTATAACGCAGTTGGTGTTATAGAAATCGCAGACATAAGAACAGATAAAGATGCTCCCACTATTCCCCATTTAATAGAAAGAGGATAAATCAAAATAACTAATATCGCCAACTTAATGATGTTTAGTTTAGTGAGTATGTCTGGTTTCCCAACGGCTTGAAGTATTGAACCATGGTGCACCCCTATTGACCTTATAACACCCCATAAAACCAATACCTGCATCGCCGGAACCATTTGCATCCATTTCTCTCCTAAAAATATCATTGTAAAATCGGGCGCTAATACAAAAATTAAACCGGCAAGAGGAAAAGATAAAAACGCAGTGAATTGCAATACTCTCAAATAAGCCTCTCTTAACTTTGGAATATCGCTTTGCAACTTGGAATAAGCGGGAAACGTTACCTGTGAGATCACATGCGTTATTTCTGTTGCCGGCATATTTGAAATTCGGTATGCCATTTGATAAAAACCTAGTGCTGCTACACCTAATAATTTCCCAACAAATATGTCATCGCCTTGAGTGATCAGGAAAACTAAAATACTCGATCCTAAAATCCATTTTCCATAACCAAAAAGTTCCTTTGCCTTTGCCAAATCTCTGCTTAAACGCGGTCTGTAAGGATGTATTAAATAGCTCATAAAACATCTTACAGCATTACCCGCAAGCAGGCCAAAGACAAGCGCCCAGACATTTCTTAAGATTAAAACAGCTGAAACCGCCACGATAAAGTCGGCTAATGTCCCTGCAAACTGGTATATAAACTCTTTATTGAATTCGAGCTCTTTCTGAAAATATATAACACCTATATTGGTAAAAGCCTGAAGAAGTACTGAGAAGCCAATGACCTGAATTATCGGTTTTGCTTCTGGTGCATCAAAGAAAGATGCGGCAAAAGGAGCAGCAAAATACAAAATCCCAAACAAGACAAGGCCTCTTAATATTAAGACAGTCCATGCTGCATCAAGATAGGATTCTATATCTTTATTCTTCTGGATTAGGGCGGCCTGAAAACCTGTCTGCGAGAATGTCTCAAGCGTTGACATTGTCAGAAGCGCAATACCCATCAAACCAAAATCGCCTGGCGCGAGTATGCGGGCAAGTATTATAAGCCTGGTAAAGCCAAATAACTGCTGAACTATTCTAAGTGAAAAAACCCAGAAGCCGCCTCTGACTGTACGCTGGGAGAGGCTCCCTCCTGATTTGGTTAAGTTGTTGATGCTTTTGCGTAACATAGGCTTTCGTAATCCTTGAAAAAGAAAAGAAAGGGGTCACTATTTTTGGGTGTAAATGGGGACGGTTCTATTTAATTGGCTTTTCCGACGATTCTTTCTTGGAAACAATAGGGGACGTTGCCACTATTCCACTATTTGGCTTTGGATCTCCTTCATCAACCAATAGGAAGGATTTGGGGTCATTATGTTGCGAGTTTAGTTATGTTGTGAGTTTTGGATATACTTCTCTTTAAATATCAAAAATATATTTTCTTTGAATTTAATTCTTATACTTGAGTTGTCATCAGAATACAAAAGAAATTATATGACAAATAGTAAGAATAATTAGCCCCTTAGTTTTATCCTTCCCCATGTCTTAATCTTTTTACTTCCTTATCAGATCTTATTCTTCTGCAATAGGCCAAACATGATTCATTTTGTCTTCATGGTAAAAAATACCATGAAGACAATGATTAAATGCGCCAATTGCAGAAGAATGGTTCCTGCTAATCCTCGTGTAAAAAACCAAAAGTACTGCAATCGAAAAGCCTGCCAGCGTGTCAGAAAAAACAAATGGAAACAAAGCAAAATAGCATCTGATCCGGATTATAAAAACGATCAAAGGGATTGCCATAAACAGTGGATTGAACAGCATCCCGGATATTATCGGAATTATCGAAAACAGCGCCCGGATTATTGTGATCGAAACCGTGAATTACAGAAAAAACGGGATAAAAAACGCCGTTTGAAACGATCTTGCAAAAGAGACGCGTTAAAGCATTTTTCTGATATCAAACCAGGTACTTATAAGCTCATACCCTTCAACATGAAAAGAGACACGTTAGAAGGACAAATTGTTATTATTCCAAGGTGTTAAATGTTTTTGTCAAAATCTTGCAAAAGGAGACTCGATAGCTTTCCTTGAATTTTGGTTATAAGATGGCCGGGAATGGAGCTAAAAAATGACAAAAACAAAAATGCTCTCTCCGGATCGAGTGCGCAGGATAACCGGCAGCTTTGCATTTATTGAGCATCGCTTTTTACGTAACGGCTTAAAGGAGACTGAACATGATTGAAGCGCTATCTGTTGATAGGCGATTAGAAAAAGCCGTCAGTGATTATCTTGTTATGGATGATATCCAATGGATATGCCGACAGTACCTGTATGCGTTATGAGCAGGTATTGAAGCATTTTCTCTATTTTATAAACAAAATGGCAATTCCATGGGATGTTGTTTTTACTTTTGAAACGTTAAAAAACTTTCAAAAAGAAAGCGGGCTTATCCATGCATCAAGTCCGGTAAGGAGACTTTCCCGATATCTGTTTGAGCAAAACAGAATCCAGCGGCCTATAGAAAAACCGATTCAAAAATTACCTGAAATCTATGAAGATTACCTGCTCTACTATGCAAAGACCAGGCAGGTTTGTCATTTTCAGCTTCTGCGAAGTCGAAGAACCCTGCAAGCTTTAAATGATTATCTTGCAAGACATAATATTAAGCTGCCCAACATCCGCATTGAGCATATCGACACTTTTCTGTCCGAGCGGAATGTGAATTTTACGCCGATAACGCGCCAGAATCAAAGATCCAATGTTCGACAATTTCTAAGCTATCTGTATCACCAACGCAGGATATTAAAACGGAATTTTGCACCGTTGATCGTCGGCGCTCCTTTGTTTGCACAAGCCAAACCGCCGAGATTTTTACGGCCTGATGAAGTGCAGCGGTTGTTTGACAGTTTGTCGACTTGCTGTGCCAAGGCGCTTCGAACATCAGCCATGATTCATCTGGGCTATACTCTGGGTCTTCGTCCAAAGGAAATAAGTTTGATAACTCTGGATGGCATAAGCTTTGGCCAGTGTGAAATTCATCTGCCAGACCGTAAAAGTAACAATCCTATCAAGCTTCCTTTACCTGAAGTTGCGATCAAGGCCATCGCGGCTTATATTGTCGGCGCCAGAGCTAAAAGCAGCCAGCGACGTCTTTTCTTAAGTCTTCGCGCTCCACATGAGCCGATCACGCCTGCTGCGGTCAGCAAGGATATCGGTCTTTGTATGCGAAAGGCGGGCTTGTCTTCATCGGCCTATTGGCTGCGGCATACATATGCACAGAACCTGCTTGAAGCCGGGGCATCGGTCTTTGAAATCAAACAGATGCTGGGCCACGATAGAATCCGGACGACCCAACGCTATATTCATATCCATACCAGGCTGATGCGAGAGGTGCTCTTTGATGATTCTCTTTAAAAGTTTTATGGCGTTACCCCTTGAAGAATATATCGCTTATCGCGGGTCTCTTGGCTATACCGATAAAAATTTAAGATCACTGCTTCGCCCCTTTGACCGATATCTTGTAGAGAAATCAGCGGATCAGACAAGTCTTGAGCCCCGATTTTTTCTTGAGTTAAGAAAAGAACTCAAGGGCGAGCCGCGGACAGTCAATGGTATTTTGTCAGCGTTGCGCGGCTTTTTTCAATACCTGATACGCAAAGGAATTTATAAAGAAAACCCGTTACTGGATATTCCTTTGTGTACGGAAAATGCTTATATCCCCTTTGTTTTTTCTCGGGATCAAACAGAGCAATTGCTTCTAACTATTCAAAAAAAGATACGTAAAAACCAGAAGCATTTCTTCAAAGATCTAACCGCCTATGCTGCTATCGTGCTGATGGCCCGATGCGGTATGAGAATCTCGGAGCCGCTGAGGCTGCGACTTGAACACTATCGCAGCAGGGAAGGAACGCTTTATATTGAAAAAACCAAGTTCAGCAAAGACCGGCT
>DAOUSD010000315.1 GCA_030627405.1 Deltaproteobacteria bacterium | reverse complement strand
ATATCAATATTTATCTGGCCCGGAGGATTGAGCAGGCGGATCTTAAACTCGAATTTTTGAAATATTTCAAAAGAGCCATTCAGAACATGCGCACGCGAAAAAACAAAATATATGTTCATCTCGGTTCTGTGGTGAACCCGGATATATGTGTACTTATAGCTGATTTTTTCATGAGAATAGATTCGGTAAACTGGAGTATTGTCTCCGGTATTTATACAAAGAAGCTGATTATTATTTTTAGAAACGACGGTCTTCGCAGAAATGCCGGTAATGTGGCAAGGCTGAGTTTTGGTCGTGTCGGATCTGCAGGAGGGCACAAGAGTGTGGCTCGTTCAGAGATTGCACTTGCCGACATAAAGGACTTAGTGGATTATACGGATGATAATAAAATTTTAACCTGGATTATAAGCAAGATAAACAAGAGAGCTGGTGAAAGATAATGGCTGTCAAAAATTCTGAACTTTCTGTAACCATACTTGGTTCAGGCACATGTGTACCATCGCTCAAAAGGAGTTCCTGCTCTGCATTAATTGAAACAGGCGGGAAAAAGCTTGTTTTTGATTTAGGCCCCGGCACAATGAGAAGGCTTCTTGAAGTTGATACTAAAATTTTTGATATTTCATTTATTTTTTTCAGTCATTTCCATCCGGATCATACCGGGGAACTGGTCTCATTTTTATTTGCCAGTAAATATTCCGGTAAAGAACAAAGGCAAACTCCCATAACATTTATAGCTGGAAGGGGATTTGCGGAGTTTTATAACAGGCTGAAAATGGTATATGGCAACTGGGTTGAGCTTGAGCCGGGTTTGATAAATATTGTTGAACTTGATAATAAAAATTATGACATTATAAAATTTGATGATTTTACTATTGAATCAATTCCAGTTGAACATAACGATGAGAGCCTGGCATACAGGGTTACGAGCCGGAACGGAATATCGGTTGTATATTCAGGTGATACGGATTTCAGCAACAATCTTGTTGCTCTGGCAAAAGAAGCTGATTTGTTGATCTGTGAATCAGCTCTTCCGGATGAATTAAAGGTAAAAGGCCATTTAACCCCCTCTCTTGCAGGTAAAATAGCAACAATGGCAAATGTCAAAAAATTAATGCTGACACATTTTTATCCTGAATGCGATGAAGTAGATATTGAAAAACAATGTCGCAAGACTTATAGTAATAAACTTATACTTGCGGAAGATCTTATGACAGTTAATTTAAGAGTGCCTAAGGTGCCTAAGGTGAGCTAAAGTGCCGCTTAGGGCGAGTCCTTACCATTTTTTAGGCACTTTAGCTCACTTTAGGCAGTCAAAACAGCGTACCTTTGAGCGAGTCCTAATATAAATTGGGGGTATTAATATTATATGAGATATTATCCGGTTAATCTTGACATACAGAATCGTAAATGTTTAGTGGTCGGTGGCGGCCCAGTAGGCACAAGGAAGGTTATGACACTTCTGGAATGTGGGGCTGTTGTTACAGTTGTAAGTTCTGATGTTGCTGAAGAGCTGCTTGAGCTTGCAGAAAAAAAGACGATAGAGTTGAAGAAAAGGCCTTATGAGTCCTCTGATATTGACGGTATGTTTCTCGTTATCGGAGCTACTGACAACGAGGAATTAAACCGGCAGATAAATAAGGATGCAGAACACCAAAATAAATTGTGCAACATAGCTGACCGACCCGAGGTCTGCAATTTTATTCTTCCTTCTCTTGTAAACAGAGGTAATCTTGTAATTGCTATTTCCACTTCAGGTAAAAGCCCGGCTTTTGCAAGAAAAATGCGTCAAGACCTTGAAAAAGAATTCGGAGAGGAATATGATGAATTTTTAGAGTTGATGGGAGCTATACGCAAAAAGGCGTTAAGCGAAAAACACGAATCGGAAGCGCATAAGCAGCTTTTTGAACAGCTTATAAATAGAGGACTTGTTGATATGGTCAGGAACCATGATGAGGAAAGAATAAATTCCCTTCTTCTTGAGATTTTTGGCGAAGGATACAGGTTTGAAGAATTGATGAAGTATTAAAGAGGCTTAAGGTGTAATCAATGGAGATCGTGATTATAGTTACCATTTTTTTCTACTTGATGAGTACGGCGGGATACTTTGCTTATCTTTTCTTGCAGAAAAATTATTTAAATAGAGCTGGATTCTTCTTGCTGATAGCTGGTTTTTTGTGTAATTCAGCGGCTATTTTTTATGGTTTTTTAAAATCCGGTCAAATTCCTGTTCATAATCTCTATGAAACTCTTGTTATTGTTGGATGGTCGATAACCGGTGTTTTTATAATATTTCAATATAAGTTCAACCTTAGAATCCTTGGCATATATGCTGCGCCCCTTGCCGCCATTGTTATGGTATTTGCTTCTCAGCTATCCTCTGAGCCTGTTCAGATTAAAAACATTGCTAATAATTTCTGGCTTATTTTTCATATAGTTTCAATATTTATCGGTGAGGCGTCTTTTGTGCTGGCGGGAGGATTGGGTTTTATGTATCTTGCGCAGGAGCACGCTATTAAGGCCAAGAAACATGGTTTTTTTTTCAGACGCCTGCCTTCGCTGGAGCTGCTTGATACTGCGGGATATAACTGCATAGTTGTGGGTTTTACCATGTTGACCATAGGTCTCGCAACAGGTCTGGTTTATGCTCAAATGGTTTGGGGGAAGTTCTGGAGCTGGGATCCAAAAGAGGTCTGGTCCGCCATAACATGGCTTTTGTATGCAGCTTTACTTCATGGGCGACTTACTGTAGGCTGGCGCGGAAGGAAAGCAGCGATTATGGCTATTGTCGGGCTGGCTGCGCTGCTGTTTACTTTTTTTGGGGTTAATTTTTTTTTAAAAGGACATCATGGAGAATTTACCAGATTGTAAACTTTCAAGCAGAAATTTATAAACTCATAATACTTTAGCTTT
>DAOUSD010000177.1 GCA_030627405.1 Deltaproteobacteria bacterium | reverse complement strand
TCTCTTGCGCATCAGGACTTGCGAAAAGTCTCGACATATCCATTGGTATGCCTATGCCTACGCTTTTCGCAAACCTTGCTGCATCAAGATCCCGGCACATTTCTTCGCAAAAAATCTCTCAACTTAGGCCCGGCTAGTTTATTTTATTTCTTAACTTTCCAGAACATTTAAAAGTAACCACTTTTCTTTCATTAAGCATCAAGTCAGCTCCTGTTGCAGGATTCCGGCCCCTTCTTTTTTTCTTGTTTTTGACACAGAATTTACCGAATCCGGAGATCAGAACATCATTGCTTTTTTCAAGCGTACTTTTAATAATTTCCAACATGGATTCGATAACTTCAACTGATTTTTGCTTGGTGAAACCCAGTCTGTGAACGTTTTCAACAATATTATTCTTAGTTAATGACATGGTACCTCCTCAAAAAACTTCATATATTAAAATCTATAGGGGATAAACTCCATGATTGTATATATAGTCAAAACAATAGTCGTAGTATCCCTTATCCTCATCATGGGATGTAAGATTTTTAGTGTAAGATTTCTCTAAATTTGCTAACCATAATTCTTTTGAAAAAGAATAAAGGACCTGTTTAAGCATTTTGGCTTCACTAATAATTTCTTTGTTGTTCTGGATGAACATGTCAATCCCATCGATTATTGCCTTGATGTTTCTTATATATTCAGTATCATCAAGTCTTTCTTCAATATATATTTGATGAAACTCGGATATAATATATTTTATAGTACCTTCAATAGCATCTATACATTTCATTATATCTCAACTTGGGTTTATGATGATTAAAAGAACATATAAAATGCAAAAAACCCTGTAATTGTTTAATTTATACGGATATTAAGTGCATGTCAAGATTCTTTGAAGGGAAAATTAGATTTTTACAGGTATAGCCCGAAGGATGAACTCGGTACTTGCAGGTTTTAGGTTTTAAAGTTGCGGTAATTTTTGTTTCAATGGAGCCGGCGAGCGGAATTGAACCGCTGACCTGCTGATTACGAATCAGCTGCTCTACCATCTGAGCTACGCCGGCATAATTATAGACTTTCAGATAAATAATAATTTCACTGCGTTATCAGTCGTCGACGTATAACTAATATGCCTTTCTCCTTCTATCCTTGTGAAATTAATTATCTGAAAGTCTATAGACCTGTTAATAAAATGGACTACTTATGAGCCAAAATCAAGAAAATATTGCATTTAAATCCTTGATTAATCAAATTATCCACAGGGATTCCGGAATAGATTGTATTGGATTGTCCGGATCTGATATGGCATTTTTTGTATCAAGGTTGTATTCGAAACATAGAACGCCTTTTATTGTGATAGTGCCTTCGCAAAAACAAGGTGAAATATTTATAAATGACCTGTCTTTTTTTATAAATGAATCAGAGCTGCATGTAATAGACTTTCCTTCTTACAATATATTACCTTTTAAAAAACTATCTTACCACAATGAAACAGCAGCAAAAAGGATCAGCGCACTTTACCGGATTATTAATGATGAGACGCCGTTAATTATTGTTACTACTGTCAGTGCTCTTTTGCAAAAGCTTATCCCTAAACAGGAAATTTGCAACTATGCTGAGCTTATTATGGCGGGCGAGGATATAGAACGTGATCATTTGATCGAAAAATTGATTTCCGGCGGGTATGTCGGGTCAGCGATTGTGGAGGAACCTGGTGATTTTTGTATAAGAGGAGGTATTCTTGATATATTTTCTCCGCTCTATCCTGATCCGCTCAGGATAGAGCTGTTTGGAGATACGGTAGATTCATTGAGGTTTTTTTCGGCAGCAACCCAGAGAACTATAAAAATTATCAAGGAAGCAGTCATTCTCCCTGCCAGAGAAGTGATTTTAAAAAAAGAGTCTATAGCTCAGATAATCGGCAGGATGAGACAGCATGCGTCAGATCTTGATATGCCCGTAACCAAGGTTAGAACTATCGTTGATATTATCAAGAAGGAGGGTTTTTTCTCGGGGATTGAGGGCTTAATTCCGCTGATTTATCCAAAACTTGATACTTTTTTTGATTATCTTCCCGATAATGCAAATTTTGTTCTGATAGAGCCAAAAAATCTTGAAAATATTGCTATTGAATCACAAGAGCAGGCAAGAATAAACTACCAGAATGCCTGCGTGGAAAAAAGGCTCTGTGTTGAGCCGGATTCTCTTTACCTGAGATGGCCGGAGGTTAAAGAGATGCTTTTACATAAGAAGCCGTTAGCATTAAAGATGCTTCCTGTATTAAGCGAGAGCTGGGACAGCGGGATGACTTTTCCGCAGTATAATTTTTCAGTGATAAGCAACACCTCTATCAACGAGCAGCTCAAGTGCCGTCGTGGGGATGAGAAACAGTATTTGCCTTTAGCTGACTGGATTAATGATAAGAAGCGTTTTGGCCATGCCACAGTTATTGTTTGCAGCAACAGGGCACGTGCCGGCAAACTGCAATCCATCCTTTCGCCATATGGTATTCAGGCTGAGTTTGTTGACAGTTTCCACCATGTTAAACTCAGCACGAATTGTGTTTATATATGCTATGGCGCCCTTTCTTCCGGTTTTGTTTTGCCCGACTTGTCTCTGGCTATTATCACGGAAGATGAAATATTTGGAAAGCAGCATAGAAAAGTAAAGCCAAAACAGTCGATACAAATCGAACAGCTTTTATTCGATGATTTGAAAAAAGGAGACTTTATTGTTCACACAGAACACGGCATAGGTAGATACGATGGTTTGGTAAAGTTGAAGATAGACAGAGCAACAAATGATTTTCTTCTTATTTATTACAGGGATGATGATAAGCTCTATCTTCCCGTAGAACGTATGAACATGGCGCAGAAATACGTTGGGGTTGATGGAATGCAGCCGGTTCTTGACAAAATGGGCGGGAAATCATGGGATCGAGTTAAAAAGAGGGTTAAAAAATCGGTAGAAAAAATTGCAGGGGAACTTCTTAAACTCTATGCTGCGCGTAAATTTAATAAAGGCTATGCTTATAAACATATAGACAGCTATTCCAGAGATTTTGAGTCGGATTTTTCATATGAGGAGACAGTTGACCAGCTTAGGGCAATAGAGGACGTGCTGCATGATATGAAGCTCCCAAGCCCAATGGACAGACTGGTGTGTGGTGATGTGGGTTACGGCAAGACAGAGGTTGCGCTTCGCGCATCGTTTATGGCTGTAAATAATGGGAAACAGGTCGCTATCCTGGTTCCAACTACAGTTCTTGCAGAGCAGCATTTCCTGACCTTTTCCGAACGAGTTAAAAATTATCCCTTTAATGTGGCATGCCTGAACAGGTTTAGAACTGTAAGGGAGCAACGCGACATTATCAATAATCTGAAGACAGGCAAAATAGATATTGTTATCGGAACTCACAGGCTCTTGCAGAAAGATGTGGATTTTAAGGATTTAGGCCTTTTTGTGATTGATGAAGAACAGCGCTTTGGTGTTAAGCAAAAGGAAATCCTGAAAAAAATAAGGACAACAGTTGATGTTTTAGCATTAACAGCAACTCCCATACCAAGGACCCTTCAAATGTCTCTGTTTGGGATACGTGACATAAGTATTATTGCAACCCCGCCCGAACATCGCCATTCCATTATAACCTATATTTCGGAGTTTGATGATATAATTATTGCGGAAGCTATAAGAAAGGAGTTGAAAAGGAATGGTCAGATATTTTTTGTTCATAATAATATTCATAATATATGGTTAATTGCAGAGCATTTAAAAAAGCTGGTACCTGAGGTCAGACTGGGTGTTGCACATGGCCGTTTAAGCGAAGATGAGCTGGAAAGAGAAATGTTTAAGTTTATGAAGAAAGAAATAGATATGTTGGTCTGTACAACTATAATTGAGTCAGGCATTGATATTCCTTCTGCCAACTCAATACTCATCAACAGGGCAGACAGGTTTGGATTGGCCCAGATTTACCAGCTTCGCGGCCGTGTCGGAAGAGCTGATGAGCAGGCATATGCATATCTGTTTATTCCGGAAGAAAGCACATTGACCAAAGATGCCAGGAAACGTCTTAAAGTGTTGATGGAACATAGTGACCTTGGAGCAGGCTTTCAAATAGCCATGAGTGATTTGAAAATCAGGGGAGGGGGTACAATACTTGGCGCTTCACAGACAGGTCATATCGCCGCGGTCGGATATGACATGTTTCTCAAGCTGATGGAAAACTCTATGTCTGAGCTGAAAGGAGAGACGGTTGTAGAAAGCCTGCAACCGGAGATTAACATGACTCTCTCTGCGTTTATCCCTGAAAGTTTTATCCCTGATATTGATCAGAGACTTTCGGTTTATAGAAAGCTGGCAAAGCTAACGGATTTAAAAGAATTATCCGATCTTAAGGCGGAGTTGATCGATCGATTTGGGGTTTTGCCAAATGAGGCCGCCAATCTTATTTTAAAGATTAAGCTTAAAGTTTTATCCATAAAAGCTGGAGTAAAAAGGCTTGACCTGGCAGGACAGCATCTTTTACTTTATTTTTCACCAGCTCACCAAAAAAATTCCTTTGGAATAGTTGATATGATAGTTTCAAAGCAAGATCGTTTTAAGCTTACACCAGACCATGTTTTTAAGGCCAGGCTTTCAAAAGGCGATATGAAAAGCCTTTTACTTCAGGCCAGAAACATCTTGAAAGAAATAGCTCAACATGTTAACGGCTGAACACCTTATTGAGAGATTTGAAAACTCAATTATGAGATTAACCAGAGGCAGCGGACACTTAAATTTAAGAACGTCAAACAGTCAGTCGTTTTAAATTTAAGTGCCCGCCACCTCTGGTTGTTACCTAAGTTGAGCGATTAGCTGTTAGCTATTAGCGTTTAGCTTTGAAAAATCAAGGTATTACGTTAATTAGAAATTGCACCCAATGGGTGAAAGTTTGTAATAGCAAAATATTCTG
>DAOUSD010000107.1 GCA_030627405.1 Deltaproteobacteria bacterium | reverse complement strand
TTTGCGAAGAAATGTGCCGAGATCTTGATGCAGCAAGGTTTGCGAAAAGCGTAGGCATAGGCATACCAATGGATATGTCGAGACTTTTCGCAAGTCCTTGATGCGCAAGAAATTGGTGCAGGTCGAGTAAAAATCGCTCAATTTAAATTATAGCATATTTCCATTTTTTATGGTGTTATCGTTTTATCGGCACAATGTGGGGGCGAATCTTGTATTCGCCCTAATCAGGGCGGTCACAAGGATCGCCCCTACGAAAAAACAATATAATTACAGCCTGAAAGTTCGCCCGAAGGGCGCAAGGGTAATAGGCAATAATCTATAAAGCAATAGATATGCCAAGAAAAAAACAGGAATTTAATCTATAGACTTTCAGATAATTAATTTCACAAGGCCAGAAGGAGGAAGGCGTATTAGTTATACGTCAACGACTGATAACGCAGTGAAATTAATTATCTGAAAGTCTATATAAGCTTTAATGACCGTGGGCAGACTCCAAAACCCACGGTTTTTTATTTTCAAAAGGCCGTGAATTTTTTCACGGCCTTTTTTATTATGTTTTTTCAACCTGTGCTTTTAGCCATTAGCCGTTAGCCTTTAGGTCAATGAGGTAAAAAAGAGGATGTTGAACAGTTTTATCCAAAAGCTAATGGCACAGAACGAAAAAATTATAAAAGCATTTGATAATTCAGTGAAAATCCGTGAAAATCCGTGGTGAACTATTTCGACCTGTGCGGTTAGCCATTAGCTGTTAGCGTTTAGCCGTTAGCATTGAAAAGGAGTGGAAATGAGAGATTTTAGAGAACTTAATTAACAGGTCAATGAGGTAAAGAGGATGTTGATTTATCCAAAAGCTAACAGCTAATGGCTAAAAGCTAACCGCACAGGTCGCATAATTTTGGGACAGGTTATTTCATGAAAAAACAGGAAATCGACCACATACTTACAAAAATGCTTGATGCATACGATAATGTTTCCGATTTGAATATTACTGTAGGAAAACCATTTCAAATCGAACGTTTTGGGTTGCTCACCAAGGTAGAACTAAGTCCTCGGATTGATTCAATTACACCATTTCAGGCTGAAATATTTGCCCTTAACCTGCTTAATCAAAATCTACGTCTTATTGAAACCTTTATATCTGAAGGCTCTTGCGATTTGTCATATGAGTTGCCCGGCAAAGCACGTTTCAGGGTAAATATTTTTTCTCAGCGGGGTAACTGCTCTATTGTATTAAGAAAACTCGAAACTAAAATTCCAACATGTGAAGAGCTGAAACTCCCTGATGCATTCCACAAAATGGCTGAGGAGAAGAACGGAATTATACTGGTTACCGGTGCTACAGGTACTGGGAAGACGACCTCTCTTGCAGCACTCCTCAATGAAATAAACGAGAGCAAATCCGTCCATGTAGTAACCCTTGAAGACCCTGTTGAGTTCCAGCATCCGCATAAGAAAGCCACATTCAACCAGAGAGAGATGGGAACTGATTTCGACACATTTGCCAATGGTCTTCGGGCTGCGCTCAGGCAAGCGCCAAAAGTCATTTTTGTTGGTGAAATGCGAGACAGAGAAACCGTTGAAATTGGGCTTAGTGCGGCTGAGACAGGTCACCTGGTTTTAAGCACACTTCACACCATAGACTCCGGACAGACAATCAACAGAATACTCGGCATGTTTAATACAGAAGAAGAAAATCAGATGCGTATCAGGCTGGCCGATACTGTCCGCTGGATCGTATGCCAGAGACTACTTCCGAAGGTAGGGGGAGGACGTATAGCTGCATTTGAAGTCATGGGTACAAATCTCAGGATTAAGGATACAATTTTACATGGAGAGTCCGAAGATAAAACTTTTTATGAGATAATAAGTGCAGGTAAAACATTTGGCATGACCACTTTCGACGATTATATTACAGGCTTGTTTGAACAGGGCTTAATAACTGAGAAAACTGCTCTGGCATACGCTTCCCGCAGAGGTATTGTAGGCAGAGGAATAGATTCAATAAAAAGCGCGCGCGGCGAGGCTACAACTGATATCGAAAACCTTGAAGTAGATGCTGATTACAGCAAGTCCGACAAGGCATTTTAGGAGACTAACATGAATATTGTATGCAAACAATGCCAGGGCAAATTCAAAATTTCTGATGAAAAGCTGCCAAAGGAACAGACCTTTTCCCTTACCTGTCCCAACTGTAAAAACAAAATCTCAATAGATACCCGATCTAAAATCGATTCATCAAAACCAAAGGCAGAAACAGAAAAAACCATTTTTGATGAAGTCGTCTCCGGAGCGTACGACGCCTCGGAAAAACCCTTTGATTTTGTGGAAGAGGGAGTTGAAACAGCTCTATTATGTGAAACAGATCCCGCCATCCTGGCTAAAATCAAAATTGCTCTGGAAAATATGGGATATCATACCACAGAAGCCCAGTCAGCATTAGATGCCCTTAAACAAATGCGCTTTCATGTTTTCGATGTAGTGGTTCTCAACGAAAAATTCGACACCCATGATCCTGACAAAAATAATGTACTTAAGTATCTGAAACAGTTGTCTATGGACGTACGACGTAATATTTTCGCAGCCCTTATAACTAAACGGTTCCGAACAATGGACAATATGGCGGCATTTCACGAAAGCGTTAACATAGTTGTAAATGTAAAGAATATCGAGGAAATAGAAAAAATACTAAAGAGCGGTATTGCTGATAATACAATATTCTATCAGGTCTTTAAGGAATCGCTTACAAAAATCGGCAGAGTTTAACTATTAACCTTGAACCCTGAACCGTTATTTAAGCTTTTCGTATATAATGCGCAGCCCCTCAAGAGTTAGTGAGGGTTCAACCTCTTCTATGCTGTCACAAACTTCAGCCATAAGATTTGACACCCCCCCCGTAGCAACCACCTTGGGAGCAGTGCCCATTTCAATCTTCATTCGCCTTGCTATTCCATCCACAAGACCTGCATAGCCATAAATAATACCAGACCTTATGCTGCTTGCCGTATCTTTACCTATAATTTTTTCCGGGTGAGAAAATATCTCAACCCTTGGGAGTTTGGATGCCTTTAAGAACAGAGCTTCAGCGGAAATCATGATTCCGGGGCATATTGCTCCACCCAGGTATTCACCATCTTCTGAAACTGCATCAAAGGTTGTTGCTGTACCAAAATCAACTACAATCAGGCTGGTTTTATACTTTTCAAATGCAGCAATTGAGTTGGCAATCCTGTCTGCCCCCACCTCATCAGGATTATTGTAAAGTATCGGCATGATATTGACAGACTTGGCATCTACCCATAATGGATGCCGCCCCAAGTATTTACGGCAGAAAGAATCAAGAATGCTTACCAAAGGTGGAACAACGCAGGAAATAACAATGTGTCTGATATCTTTAGATTTTATATCACTTCCCGTAAAAAGATTAACTGCGATAATATTGAATTCATCTTCCGTTATTGTATTTACAGTTCTTATTCTCCAGTCTTTTACCAGTTCTTTGCCATTGTAAATACCAATTACGGTGTTTGTATTTCCAACATCTATAACAAGAAGCATTGTAAACACCTATGTTGTTGGTTCACGGTTGGTTATCTCAATATTTTCAAAACATTCAATTTTCATCCCCGCCTGCGTAAATATTTACCTGTCTGCCGTCTGAAGGCAGGTCTTTCTATCCTTGAACCCTTGAAGCCGCAGACCAGTGAACCGTGAATCTTGAATCTTGAACATAGGTAGTTACTTTATTTTTACTGTAAATATTTCCGGGTTTACCCCTACAAGGATAGTTTCAACAGGCAAAATTATTGACGCATGTCTAACATAAATACCCGGTTTTAATCCTTTAAGATCTATGCAAACTTCCAATCCATTCTCTTGATAAAACTTTTCAAGTAGATTAACAGGGCCTTTTATTTCAATATCTATAGCAGGAGGTGTAATGCTGAATGTGTAAGTAGAATTTTTCCCTTTAACAGGAATATTTTTAAATTCTCTCGACACAATTTGTTCTTCAATAAATACTTCGGTGAGAATAATTCCTGAAAAAGAAATAATATCAAGACATTCAGGCAGATCAAGCGCTATCTCCTTTTTAAAGGATTCTGACAGCCCGTTAACATCAACAGGCTTTGTAAATATCTTTTCAATTGGTCCAAGAATGTTTTCAGGACCTTTCAACATTACTGAGGGAGGCCTGGTAACGGCATATATAAAAAAACCAGGCGCTGGTTTGCCTGAAAAAGAAACTATAACAGGCAACTCTTTTTTAAGCTCTTTTTCAACTTTTACAATCAAAAAGGACGGAGTTATATTTATAATAGAGATTCCACCGGGAAGTTTAATACCATCCTTTCTTATTGGAATATTGTTGATCCCTTCTTTTATATCAGAAAGATCAAGCAAATATCGCGGCTTGATTTTAGAAAGAGTTTCAACTAATGATTCAGGGCAACTGATACGTACTTCTATTCCTTTTAATGGAGAGTCGGTTATTGATAATCCGTCAGGAATTTTACCAGAATCTATTGGGATGAATATATCTGTTTCATGAAAAGGTGAGTCATACCATAGTAAAAAAAAACAACCAACTAAAAAAAAACACAGAATAACCCATTTGTAGACCTTGTTGAAAATGATTTTTATATGGTCTTCAAGCCCTTTATTCATAATGGATCTGATAAAAATTGGACATTTGGTCGGTCCGGGTTGAAAGGTTCACGGTTATTCGGATTTTAACCTTGAACCTGAGCAGTTATAATTGAATCAATTAGTTCCAATGTCGAACGTGCCTTGGCAACGTCATGAACTCTTACAATGTGAGCGCCGTTTAAAACCGCAGCGGCAATGGCTGCCTGAGTTCCTGTTTCAAGCTCCGGCATTTCAAGCCTGGTATCACCGTCGTGACTGCCCTCAAGAATATTTCGAATAAATGATTTCCTTGAAGGCCCTATCAAAACAGGATTATTCAAAGTTTTAAATTTATATAGATACTTAATTATAAGAAGATTATGTTCGACCGTCTTGCCGAACCCAATTCCAGGATCTATTATTATTTTAGACCTTGCAATTCCGTTTTTTTCAGCTCTGTCAATTGCTTTTTCAAGAAATTCCTTGATCTCTTCTATAAGATGGTCATAGTGAGGAGAAACCTGCATTGTTTTTGGAGCGCCCTTCATGTGCATAATTACTACCGGAACTCCATATTTTGCTACAACGCCCATCATATCAGGGTCACTGTACATGGCGCTTATATCGTTGATAATAGAGGCACCGGATTCAATAGCCTCTCTCGCTATGCTTGCCTTCGTTGTATCAATTGAAATAGGAATTGAGACACGTTTCGCAAGTTTTTCAATAACCGGCAAAACACGCCGGCCCTCCTCTTCAATAGATACAGTCTCGGAAAACGGCCGTGTGGATTCGCCTCCTATGTCAATTATATCGGCACCGGCCTCAGCCAGTTTTTCGCCGTGAGCCACCGCTGCATCACATGAAAAAAAAAGCCCTCCATCTGAAAAAGAATCAGGGGTCACATTTAAAATGCCCATAATACACGTACGCTTACCGAACGAAAGGCTGTGAGAACCCCATGAAAGTTTATATGATTTGTAACCGTTCAATCTTCATCACTCTCTACTATCCCCAATACCTGTTCCCTGGCCCCTCACCCCAGCTCAATATCCGGTCGCATGGAACGAATTAAATTATCAAGCTCATCTCCCTTGACAGTTTCCTTTTCAAGCAGAAGTTCTGCCAACTTATGGAGGATGTCTATATTCTCATTCAGAATTTTCTTTGCACGTTTGCATGAAGTCTTTATCAGAATAGTTACTTCTTCATCAATTTTTCTGGCTGTTTCTTCGGAATAATCTCTTGGGTGTGATATTTCACGACCAAGAAAAATCTGTTCTTCACCCTTACCATAAGAAAGCGGTCCCACCTCTTCACTCATGCCCCACGACCGCACCATTTTCTGAGCAAGCTCCGTAGCCTGTTTGATATCGTTGGCTGCCCCTGTGCTTATACGGTTAAAAACAATTTCTTCTGCAACTCTTCCTCCAAAGAAAACCGTCAACTCGTTTTCCAGTTGATCCTTAAATTTAAAATCTCTCTCTTCCGGTAAAAACCAGGTAATGCCTGCAGCACGTCCCCTTGGAATAATTGTAATTTTGTTAACCGGATCCGCTCCCGGCAGGAAACGAGATACAAGAGCATGGCCGCCTTCGTGATATGCCGTTACTTTCCTGTCCTCCTCCCTGACTACTTTGGATTTGCGCTCAAGTCCCATATATACCTTGTCTTTTGCATCTTCAAAGTCGGCCATATCAACCTTTTCTTTATTTCTTTTAGCACCAAGCAGAGCAGCTTCATTGACAAGGTTTTCCAGATCGGCTCCGGAAAATCCCGGTGTTCCTTTTGAAAGAATAATTGGGGACACATCGGATGCAATTGGTGTTTTCTTCATGTGAACCTTAAGAATTTCTTCACGGCCTTTAATATCCGGAAGTGAAA
>DAOUSD010000058.1 GCA_030627405.1 Deltaproteobacteria bacterium | reverse complement strand
CTAATAGCTAACGGCTAACAGCTAATGGCCGGCATCCGTCAATGTTGAAAAAGTGTAAACTACAAAATGAAGGATGCCCAATTTTTTGCGAAGAAATGTGCCGGGATCTTGATGCAGATCGAGTAAAAAATCAGGATCGCCCTACAAATGGATTGGATAGTTTTTCTCTCCCTATAGTAGTGTTAGGCCCATGTCCCGGGAAGACCTTTACATCATCACCCAGCTCAAACAGTCTGTTCTTTATGCTTGATATTAGAGTATTAAAATCTCCTCCAGGCAAATCACTGCGTCCAATCGAACCGGCAAAAAGCGTATCTCCAACAAAAAGTTTATTGTCAGTATAAAGCGAAATCCCTCCGGGTGAATGCCCGGGAGTATGTATAACTTTTAATCTGATTTCGCCGAAGCTTATAGTATCGTTATCTTCCAGTGTTCTATCGGGCGGCGGCGAATTCTCTGCTGAAAGTCCAAATAAAGTTGCATCGGACGAAAGCCGGCTCAGCATTGGCGCATCTAAAAAATGAATAAGGATATCGGCGCCTGTTGCTTCTTTCATTTTTTTGTTGCCGCCGACGTGGTCAAAATGGCCATGCGTATTTATTATATATTTTAATCTTAGCTTTGAGTCTGCAAGGGATAAAAGGATTCTTTCCGTCTCATCTCCAGGATCTATTACTGCGGCTTGTCTGGTTTTCTCACACCCCAATATTATGCAGTTTGCCATAAGCATCCCGACAGATAGCTCTTTAATAATCAAAACGTCTCCTCAATATCGCTTGTCACAATTTGCGGCTTGATAATTTTTTCGTAAACGGCTATATTTTTTCTTCTTCCAGCGTAATGCGTATGCTGTCAAGAATTCCATTTATAAAAGCGCCTGATTCTTCGGCACCGAATTTTTTCCCTATATCAATAGCCTCATTAATAGATACTTTTGATGGAATATCGTCACAGAAAAGCATCTCATATACCGCAAGTCTCATAATATTTCTGTCAACAATGGACATCCGGCTGATTTTCCAATTACTGGAAAACCGCTCAATTACAGAGTCAATTTCAGGCAAAGCCTTAATAACACCGTTTATCAGCTCAAAAAAAAATGGCAAATTTCTTTTTGAAGTCACAAAATTTTCACAAAAGAGTTTAATCGCTTCTTTTGAGTCATTCTGACTCATATCTATATAAAAGAGAGCCTGCATGGCAAGTTCCCGCGCCTTGCGTCGGTTTCTCATGCTTATACGTTATCAACAGCCTCAATCAGGTTAGCCATTTCTATGGCGTTTAATGCCGCACTCCATCCTTTGTTGCCGGATTTCATACCAGCGCGTTCTATGGCCTGTTCGATTGTGTCAGTAGTTATAACTCCAAATATTACCGGGACTCCGTATTCCATGCCGACCATTGCAACACCTTTACTTACTTCAGCACTTACATAATCAAAATGCGGTGTCGCTCCGCGAATCACAGCGCCAAGACATATAACTGCATTATAGCGACCTCTTTCTGCTGCCTTTTTCGCAATCAGCGGTATCTCAAAGGCACCCGGCACTTTTATGATTTCAATATCTTTTGTATCAGCGCCGGAACGCAGCAATGCATCAACTGCACCTTCTGTAAGCTTGCTGGTAACAAAATCATTAAAACGGCTGACAACTATGGCAAATTTTTTTCCCTTGGCAAGAAGTTTTCCTTCAAGAACTTTCGGCATTTATGTTCCTCCCGATTTATAAGTTGAGCAATTCTAATTTTGAAGAATAACAATTGTAAAAGAAAAAATGCCATCATTAGAATTGCCGGCTATACCTAATTATAGTACTGCATCAATATTAAGCAGATGCCCCATCCTAAGCCTTTTACACTCAAGATAACCTTTGTTGTATTTATTAGGCTTTATTTCAATCGGTACCTGTTCAATAATAGTCAGCCCATATCCATCAAGTCCAACCATTTTCTTGGGATTGTTTGTGAGCAGCCTCATCTTTCTGACTCCAAGATCCACCAGAATCTGAGCGCCTATACCGTAATTTCTCATATCAGCCTTAAATCCAAGCTTTTCGTTTGCCTCAACTGTATCAAGGCCCTGATCCTGAAGTGCGTAAGCTTTCAACTTATTCACAAGACCAATTCCCCGGCCCTCCTGCCTGATATAAAGAAGCACACCTGCGCCCTCTTCTTCTATATTTTCCATTGCTTTATGAAGCTGGTCTCCACAGTCGCATCGCAAAGAGCCAAATATATCCCCGGTCAGGCATTCCGAATGTACTCTGACAAGCACCGGTTTTTCCGGATCGATTTCTCCCTTAACCAGGGCAATATGAAGCAGATCATCAATATCATTTTCATATACAATGACCTTGAACTCACCTGCATAGGAGGTAGGTATAACAGTTTCCGCTGCCCTATGCACAAAAGATTCCTTGCTCATACGGTATTCTATAAGATCTGCAATAGTACATATCCCAATACCATGTTTTTCACTGAATTTCTCAAGAGACGGCATTCTGGCCATAGTACCATCATCGTCCATTATTTCACAAATAACACCGGCCGGCTTTAAACATGCAATTGACGCCAGATCAACAGACCCTTCTGTCTGACCTGTCCTAACCATAACGCCCCCATCTTTTGCTCTTAATGGGAATATATGTCCCGGCCTGACAAGATCACCTGGCTTAGCACCATCTGCAACTGCTGTAAGAATTGTGGTAGCACGGTCTGCCGCAGAAATTCCTGTTGTTACACCGCGGCTCGCCTCTATTGATATAGTAAAACCTGTTTTAAATTGAGATGTATTGTTATCAACCATAGGCGGAAGATCAAGGGCGTCAAGCATTTCACCTTTCATAGAGAGGCATATCAGTCCCCTTCCATATTTTGCCATGAAATTAATGGCTTCGGGAGTAACTGCTTCGGCAGCCATCGTCAAATCACCTTCATTTTCACGGTCTTCGTCATCAACGAGAATAACCATTCGACTGGCTTTTATCTCCTGAATAGCTTCTTCAATACTAATAATCGGCATTTTTCCTAATTTCTCCTGTTTATTTCATAGTAACAGTTCACGGTTAACAGTTTACAGTTAACGGTTGATCAAGACATAAAACTGTTAACTGTAAACCGACAACCGTGAACCGTGAACCGTAAACGGTTAAAGAAAACCTGATTTTGCCAGAAATTGCATATCAACAGAGGATTTACCCTCTTTTTTATTATCATCATAATCATTATTTTTTTCTTTTACAAATCGCTCAACATATTTTCCTATCATATCCGTTTCAATGTTAACATGATCTCCGATCTTTTTAAGGCCCATGTTAGTCAGCTTTGCAGTATGAGGAATTATGCTAACCTCAAAACTTATCTTATCACAATCATTTATGGTAAGACTGATACCATCTACTGCAACCGATCCCTTTCTGATCATGTAATAAGATAAGGATTCAGGCACCTCAAACGTAAATATTATAGCATTTCCTGATGTCTTTATGCTTTTTACCGAGCCTGTTCCATCTATATGTCCTGAAACAAGGTGGCCGTCTATACGATCGGAAAAACGGAGCGCGCGCTCAAGATTAACCCGATCGCCGATCCTTGCTCTGCCGAATGTTGTTTTGGAAAGCGTTTCAGGTGACACATCAACCTCAAAACTTTTCCCCTCAATCACAACAGCCGTCAGGCAGGCACCGCTGACTGCAATGCTGTCTCCTGTTTTAGTTTGGTCAAGAGGGTAATCAGCTTCAATGGTAAAACGCTTACCCTGTCCTGAAGGACGAATCTTTGTAATAGTGCCGAGTCCTTCTATTATCCCTGTAAACATGTAGTCATCCGGTACTTGGGCATGGCTCTAACTTCGACCACCATTCTATGTTAAAGTTAATGTAAGCGCTCACGGAATGTTGAAATTAGAAATTGGAAATTGGGCATTCATGTTTTTGTACTGTTCTTTCCAATTTCAAGTTTCCAATTTCAAGTTTCAAGCCGTGAACGGCTACAAGTCAATTAATGCTTACAAAACAAAAAAGTAATAGTTTACGGTTTACGGTTGATCGAAACATAAAACTGTTAACTGTAAACCGACAACCGATAACCGTTATTCAATATATCCTTCGATCATTACATCATCACCAAAACGGTGAACATTTATATTCTTAACTGGAATGCAATTCTTCATTAAATCAGGTCCATGCCCCATGCACATGGGGATACCATCATCTCCTCCAAGAATTTTTGGAGCATAAAAAAATATCACCTTATCAACTATTCCTGCTGAAAGCGCAGATGCATTAACACGGCTGCCACCTTCAATCAGCAGACTCGTTATCTCCAAAGCGCCAAGATGTACCATAAGTAAAGCAAGATCTATCATGCCGTCCTTTACCGGAGCTTCAATAATTTTAGCGCCTTTTTTTTCTATTCTGTTTTTTTTATCTTCTGAAACTGAACTACAAGTTATTATAATTGTATCGGAATCAGAATCAAGCTGCAATACCCTGGCCTCTTCAGATATAGAAAGGTTGGTATCAAGTATTATTCTTGCAGGGTCCAAACCATTCATATGATCCAAACGGGTGGTCAAGCTGGGATCGTCAATTTTAACGGTATTAACACCGACCATAATTGCATCTGCAGCATGACGAAGCTTATGGACAAATCTTCTCGATTCTTCACCTGAAACCCATCTGGCATCACCTGTTCTGGTTGCAATACGTCCATCCAAAGTAGCCGCACATTTTAAAGTTACAAATGGAGAACCGATTTTGACGAATTTTATAAAAGTCTCATTTAGTTTTTTTGCTTCATCCTCACAAATTCCAAGAGTAACATTTATCCCTTTATTTTTTAAATAATCTATGCCGCCCCCTTTAACATCGGGGTTGGGGTCTTTCATTGCAACAACGACTCTCTTTATACCGGCCTCTACAATTTTTAAAGTACATGGTAGTGTACGGCCTGTATGATTGCATGGCTCAAGTGTAACATAAAGCGTCCCGCCTGCTGCCAAGCTCTTTGCATCATTAATGGCATTGATTTCTGCATGGGCTTTGCCGACAGCTTTATGGTATCCCTTACCAACAACATTGCCGTCTTTAACAATAACCGCTCCGACCATGGGGTTTGGTGATGTAAAGCCCAACCCCTTCCCGGCAAGCTCGAGCGCCATTTTCATGAAATACTTATCGTCCATAATAATTTTTACACTAAACCCTGATCCCTGATCCCTGCTGTTTACTTAGAAGGTTCTTCAGCTCGGAAACAAAATCATTTACATCTTTGAATTCTCTGTAAACCGATGCAAACCTGACATATGCGACATCATCTATCTCATGAAGCTTTGCCATAACCCTTTCGCCGATAATTGATGAGGGAATTTCTTTTTCACCTGTTTCTCTGAGATCTCGCTCCAGATCTTCAATAAACTCCTCAATGACATTAATGCTGATGTTGCGTTTTTCGCAGGCTCTCCTCATGCCCGCACCTACATTCTCCCTGTTGAAAACCTCTCGGCGTCCATCCTTTTTGATAATCATAATAGGAATTTCTTCAATATGTTCGTAGGTAGTAAAACGCCTGCTGCATTCAATACACTCTCTGCGTCTTCGTATTACATTGCCGTCCCTGCTTAATCTGGAATCTATAACCTTGTTATTGATTTCTCCACAAAATGGACACTTCATGAATTTCCCCTGTATTTAATGGTTTCCATATTTTATTAGTTCAACATTTGCTTCTTTAAGCATCTCTATTGACATAGCATCCGCATACCCCGAATGATAATAAATTTCAATTATGCCGGCATTTATTATCATTTTAGCACATATTAAACATGGCTGATTAGTACAGAAAAGCGTTGCACCTTTTATGGAAACGCCATGTAATGCAGCCTGAATAATAGCATTCTGCTCTGCATGGATGCCTCGACACAGCTCATGCCTCTCACCAGATGCTATATTCAATTTTTCACGAAGGCAGCCAATATCAAGACAGTGCTTAAGTCCGGAAGGGGCTCCGTTATATCCGGTAGATAGTATTCTTTTATCCTTAACGAGCAAAGCACCAACCGCTCGTCTGCGACATGTTGAACGTTTTGCAACAAGATGGGCAATATCCATAAAATAGGTTTCCCATGAAGGTCGCGTACCATTATCTGACATTTTATTATCTTATCCAAAATTTGTAACTACTCAGGTATTTAGACTGAAGGCTGGGAGTCTTTTCCCTGGAAGTCTATAGTTACCGATATTTTATTAATTGTTTATCCATACTCCCTAAAGCATCATTCTGCAACCTGTTGCTTAGAAACCAGCAATTCTAATTTTGAAAAATAACAACTGAAAAAGAAAAAATGCCACAATTAGAATTGCTGTTAGAAACCTAATTAATTGGAAAATTATTACAAATCTCGCCGGCCTTCTGCCTGGCAGCACCAATTACCTTGTCATTATTATGATTTTTGAGCACATCAATAATGATTCCCGCAATAATTTCCATCTCAGGTTCTTTCATACCTCTTGTAGTTATAGCCGGTGTACCTATCCTTATACCACTTGTTACAAAAGGACCTAACTTTTCAAAAGGTATAGAATTTTTGTTGGTTGTAATGCCCGCTCGGCCCAATACTTCTTCAGCATCTTTTCCAGTGATGTTGAGATTTCTCAAATCAGCAAGCACCATGTGGTTATCCGTGCCGTCGGATATGAGCTTTATACCGCTTTTCATCAAATTTTCTGCAAGAGCATTTGCATTTTTTACTACATTAATCTGATATGTCCTGAAAGCTTCACCAAGGGCTTCCTTAAAGGCAACCGCTTTGGCCGCAATGACATGCATCAGTGGCCCCCCTTGTATTCCGGGGAAAACCTGTCTGTTCAACTTAGTACTGTAGTCTGTTTTGGCTAATATTAACCCGCCCCTGGGTCCTCTGAGGGTTTTGTGGGTTGTGGAAGTTACAACATCGGCAAATGGAATAGGAGATGGATGAACTCCCGCTGCTACCAATCCAGCTATATGAGCCATATCTACAACGAGATAAGCGCCAACTGATTCAGAAATTTCAGCAAATTTTTCAAAATCTATTATACGCGGATAGGCACTTGCACCGGCAATAATCATCTTTGGCCTATGTTTTTCCGCCAGTAAAGCTACTTCTTCATAGTCAATTCTTCCTGTATCTTCTTTTACTCCATAGTGAACAAAATTATAAAGCCTGCCTGAAAAACTTACAGGACTTCCATGCGTAAGGTGCCCGCCATGAGAGAGAGCCATGCCGAGAACGGTATCACCTGGATTTAAAAGTGCAAAATATACCGCCATATTGGCCTGAGAACCTGAATGTGGCTGTACATTGGCATATGCCGCATTGAAAAGCCTTTTCGCTCTTTTGATAGCCAGTATCTCGGCAACATCAACGTATTCACAACCTCCATAATAGCGCTTATCGGGATATCCTTCAGCATATTTATTCGTTAGCACACTGCCCTGAACAGCCATAACCGCCCGGCTTGCAATATTCTCTGAGGCTATAAGTTCCAATGTGTTCTTTTGCCTGTCAATCTCCTTTGCAATTACATCGGCAATATCAGGGTCTATATTTGAAATATCTCTTAAATCCAATTATTATTCCTTTTAAAAATTTAAGGTATGCTTTAGTTGTTTCATTCAGCAGATGATGTTATTTATAGACTTTCAGATAATTAATTTCACAAGGCCGGAAGGAGGAGGGCGTATTAGTTATACGTCGACGACTGATAACACAGTGAAATTAATTATCTGAAAGTCTATAAATAAGATCATCTGCTGAATG
>DAOUSD010000195.1 GCA_030627405.1 Deltaproteobacteria bacterium | reverse complement strand
TTAAGACATCTTTTAGCGTTGCCATATTATATCCTTATAAGCATTCTTCTTAGCCTAATTATAATATTACAATATCGGCTTCTATCTCAATAATGTAACTAATCAGAAAAAAACGGCTTTATTTAATTGTGTCCTTGAACTCTGCATCATAAGCTGTCAAAGCATCTTTCATTTGTTTATCCAGTGACTCTGATATCGCTTGCTTCTCATCCAGCTCACTGAATACCTGCGGATATCTGTCCTCTATAAAACCATAAAGTCCTGCCTCATATTTTGCAAGTACATCAAGAGGATATTTATCAAGGAATCCCTTAGCACCGGCAAACAGTAATGTAACCTGTTTCTCCATTGAAAGCGGCTTAAACTGTGGCTGTTTCAGAATTTCAACAAGTCTTGCTCCTCTTGTAAGCTGTGCCTGAGTTGCCTTATCCAGATCACTTCCAAATGCAGCAAATGCTTCAAGCTCACGATACTGAGCCAGATCAAGGCGCAGAGTACCGGCAACCTGCTTCATTGCTTTAACCTGTGCCGCACCACCAACCCTGGAAACTGACAAACCAACATTAATAGCCGGCCTTACTCCAGAGAAAAACAGATTAGGCTCAAGATAAATCTGACCATCTGTAATGGAAATAACGTTTGTTGGAATAAATGCAGAAACGTCGCCGGCCTGAGTCTCAATTATTGGAAGGGCTGTCATGGAACCGGCACCAAGCTCATCATTTAGCTTTGCCGATCTTTCAAGAAGTCGGGAGTGATTGTAGAAAATATCGCCGGGAAATGCTTCACGGCCCGGAGGACGTCTTAAAAGAAGTGAAACCTGACGGTAAGCTACAGCCTGTTTTGAAAGGTCATCATATACGATCAAAGAATGCTGCCCTTTATCACGAAAGTATTCAGCCATAGCACATCCCGCATATGGAGAGACAAACTGCAGTGTTGCCGGGTCACTAGCACAGGCAGAAACAACTGTCGTATATTCCATAGCACCGTGTTTTTCTAAAATATCAACGACCTGAGCAACTGTTGATTTTTTCTGTCCGGTAGCAACATAAATACAGTAAACATCCTTGCCCTTCTGATTTATAATTGCATCAACTCCTATGGCTGTTTTACCGATCTGGCGGTCACCAATGATCAGCTCACGTTGCCCCTTGCCCACGGGCGTCATTGAATCTATAGCTTTAAGGCCCGTGTACATTGGCTCATGCACACTCTTTCTCGCTATAACACCTGGCGCAACCATTTCAACCCTGCTGAACTCTTTTGCATCAATGGGACCTTTTCCGTCAATTGGCGCGCCAACAGCATCAACAACACGCCCAAGAACCGCCTCGCCAACCGGAACCTCAGCGATACGTCCTGTTCTCTTGACCATATCGCCTTCTTTAATATGGATGTCCTCACCCATAATAGCAATACCGACATTGTCTTCTTCAAGGTTCAGGACAAGCCCCAGTATGCCTCCCGGAAATTCAACCAATTCCAAAGCCATAGCCTTCTCAAGACCATAAACTCTGGCAATTCCATCACCAACCGACAAGACAACTCCGGTTTCACTCAGCTCAACCTTCTTGTCGTAATCCGTAATCTGTTCTTTAATTATCTGACTTATTTCTTCAGCTTTTAATTCCATTATACACTCTCACCCCTTTTTATAGATTCTCTCATGTTGAGTAATTGTGTTCTGATACTTCCATCTAAGACAAGATCTCCTATCCTGGATATTACTCCTCCAATAAGTGATGGATCTTGTTCAACCTCCAGAATAACGTCCTTTCCAGTCATTGTGGACATGGTTGAACGAATTTTATCTATTGTATCAGATGAAAGTTCAGTGGCCGAAACCAAGCTTGCCCTAGCAATGCCTTTCAGTTCGTCCGCGAGTTTTTTATAAAACTCATTAATATTGCTTAAAAACCCAATTCGACCCTTATCAAATACCAAAAGCAGGAAGGATTTCATCATTTCAGAAAGATATAACTTATCAATTATTGTATGCAATACCTTTCTACGACCCGATGCATCGTAAAGTGGGTTTGTAATTGCTTGTTCAAGCTCCTTTTCCCCTGTCACCAAACCTGCGATGTTGTCAAGCTCTTCCCTGTATGATTCAGCCTGACCATCATCTTTGCCAATAAGCAAAAGTGCCTTGGCATAACGTCGTGCTACAGCCAAATTTTTCACTATGCCACCACCTTCTCTAAGTATTCATCTACCAATCGATCATGATCTTCGATTGTAAGTTCATTTTTTATGATCTCTTCAGCCTTCACAATAGCTTTCTCAAGCACTTCTTCCTGAAGCCTTAATTTCGCCTGATTGATTTCATAATCAATATTTCGGAGAGCTTGTTCTTTTAATTTATCAGCTACGGATTCTGCTTCTTTTAGTATTCTTTCCTTGGCCTCATTCCCCTGTCGTATATAATCATCGACAATTTTCTTGCCTTCTTGCTCTAACTGAGCCAGTTTTTCCGTGTATTCCTCAAGCTTTTGCCTGGCATCCTTTTTCTTAGTTTCAAGCTCGCTTAACTGATCTTCTATTCCCTTAATACGAGCGCCGAAAAATTGAGATACCGGCTTGCGCAAAAGAAAAAACAAGCCCAAAAATAAAACAGCAAAATTCATAACCCGGTATGTATCTGTAGCCACCCATCCTTTAGGCCCATGCTCTCCTCCGGATGAACCCAAAGCTACTCCAACAAAGAAGAATAGAAGCGCTGTAACTATAAATAAAATAATTGAATTACGCTTCATACTGCTGCTAATTCCAGGAATCTTCATTAAAAAGCCCTCCCCAAAATTTTATGACTAATAGCAATTGCAATATCATCAAGCTCTTCTTGCAGTGATACCCTGACACTTTCCGCATCCTTTGCAACTTTCTCACGCACCTCGGCAAGATCAGCCTGAGCCTTTTGATTTATTTTTTCGATTATCACTTTTTCTTCATCAGTAGCTGTCTGTATTAAAGCGTCTTTTTCTCCCATGCCTTTAGCCCTTGCCTCTTTTAAGCCTGAAGTAAAAGCATCATCTTTTTTCTTCGCATCACTGTTACAGACATCAATATTCTGCTCAAGGCCGGTAATTTTTTCTTTTCTCTGAATTAGTATATTTCTGATTGGTTTGTATAAAACAACATTAAGTGCCCATATCAAAAACAGGAAATTTATGATTTGTATACCTAAAGAATAATCTAAGCTTATCATTGAACTTCCTCCGCTACCGATTTTTGAATAATTTGTTTATTAAAAATATATCTTCAAAAAAAATTTCTTCAAAAGATTAACTCCGCTGATCTATATATTAACTATAATAAATTGTCAAAGGTTTTTTTAATCCTTGTTATCTTTTTTACCTCTTATTCAACCATAAACCTCCTCATACTTACATTAATTAAAAGGCCTATACATATCATAACGGTAATGAGTGATGAACCCCCATAGCTAATAAACGGCAACGTAACTCCTACAACCGGCATCAAGCCCATTACCATCCCGATATTAATAATTACCTGCCAGAATATCATTGCTGTGATACCGACTGAAAGTATGGTGCCGAATGGTTCCCGACATCTATAAGCAACATTCAATCCCTTTATGATAAGCATCAGAAAAACAATAAGAATAATTACGGAACCTATTAACCCCCACTCTTCTGCCAAAACTGAAAAAATGAAATCCGTGTGCTGTTCAGGAAGAAATGAAAGTGCATTTTGCGTTCCTTTCAAAAACCCCTTGCCGGATATCATGCCTGAGCCTATAGCAATTTTCGATTGTATAATATGATAACCGGTCCCAAGAGGATCCCTGTCCGGATCCAAAAATGTCAATATCCTCGCTTTCTGATATTCTCTCAAAAAAAACCAGACTAAAGGGATGCTTATTACACCTGAAACGATTAAGTATAAAAAGGAACGCCTCTCAATTTTTACAAAAACCGTCATAGAGCCGGCAATTAAAACAACCATTATGGCTGTCCCTAAATCCGGTTGTTTTACTATTAGAATAAAAGGAATTATTGTCAGTAAAAAAGGATTAATAAGTTCGCGTAAAGTTAAGCCTGTTGTATTTGCATGTTTTGAATAATATCTGGCCAAAATTATTATTACAGCGATCTTTACCAGTTCAGATGGTTGAATTGAAAAAAATCCAAACTTCAGCCAGCGCATAGCACCTTTAGAGCCTTCACCGAATATTAACACACCAACAAGAAGAGAAATGCATAAAATATAAATTATGTACCCCCATCGATCAAAAGTTTTGTAATTGAACAAAAAAGAAATAACTAAAAAAATTAATCCAACAAGATACCATACAAGCTGCTTATAATATTCTATCTGAGGCACCTGTGTTCCAGCCGTTACTGAACTATATAAAGTAACAAGCCCCAAAAAGCCCAGTATAAGAGCTAAACTCAATAAGCTCCAGTCGAAATTTTGTATAAGACGGCGGTCAAACATATTAACTTCCCAACTTGCTTGTTTTGTAACATTTCAGGTAAGCATTCACGGAACGTTGAAATTGGAAATTGGAAATTGGAAATTTGGCCTTCATGCTTTTGTACTGTTTTTCCCATTTTCAGAAATTTGAAAACTCAAAAGCAACTTGTTAACAATCAGAGGTGGCGGGCATTTAAATTTAAAACGGCTGACTGTTTGAGCGTATTAGTGAGCATTAAGAAAAAAGAAGCACTTTTGTATATTTT
>DAOUSD010000008.1 GCA_030627405.1 Deltaproteobacteria bacterium | reverse complement strand
GTATCCATTGGCATGGCGGGGAAGGCGATCGTATTCCCGCATATGCGCGACGCGTGGTGCAGGATCCTGAAACATTGATTTTTAATGCCCAGGTCTGGCTTCCTTCTTCCACCTATAAATGGCAATGCAATGATTTTCCGTGTCCATCCGGCGCTCTGTTTATATATGAAGCACACGTCGGCATGGCCCAGGAAGAGGAAAAAATCGGTTCCTACCGTGAATTTACCAGGCATATCCTCCCGCGAATCATTGATAGCGGTTATAATATACTTCAGCTAATGGCAATCCCTGAGCATCCCTACTATGGTTCATTCGGTTACCATGTATCGAGTTTTTTTGCTGCTTCCTCACGGTTCGGAACACCGGAAGAACTAAAGGAATTGATCGACACGGCCCACGCAGCCGGCCTTGCTGTGATAATGGACATAGTCCATTCCCATGCTGTATCCAATGAAGTGGAAGGTCTAAGCTGTTTTGACGGCACTTGCTATCAATATTTTCATGAAGGCCCCCGCGGGTTTCACGAAGCCTGGGATTCCAGATGTTTTGATTACGGTAAATACCAGGTTATTCATTTTCTTCTTTCAAACTGTCGTTTCTGGCTTGATGAATACCGCTTTGACGGTTTCCGCTTTGACGGAATTACCAGCATGCTCTACCGGGATCACGGCCTGGAAAAGGCCTTTACTTCTTATAAGCAGTATTTTGATGACAACGTGGATGAAAACGCGCTCACGTATCTGGCTCTTGCCAACAGGCTCATCCATGAAGTACGCCCCGATGCTATTACCATTGCCGAAGACATCAGCGGAATGCCGGGGCTGGCCATGCCGTTATCTGAGGGCGGAATCGGTTTTGATTACCGCTTTGCAATGGGCATTCCTGACTACTGGATCCGGCTGATTAAGCATCTGCCGGATGAAGAATGGCATATCGGACATCTGTGGCATGAGCTGACCAACCGGAGAAGAGACGAAAAGACTATCAGTTACTCTGAATCGCATGATCAGGCTCTTGTAGGAGACAAGACCCTCATCTTCCGGCTCATTGGTTCAGACATGTTCAGTCACATGCGCATGTCTGATGAAAATATTATGGTTGACAGAGGCATAGCCCTGCTCAAGCTTATCAGATTAATCACCCTGACCACTGCCGGCAGCGGCTATCTCAACTTTATGGGTAATGAATTCGGACATCCGGAATGGATTGATTTTCCACGTGAAGGGAATGCATGGTCATACCGTTATGCACGACGTCAGTGGCACCTTGTTGATGATCCTGACCTGAAGTATCATTTTATTGCGCATTTCGACCGTGACATGATTGCATTGGCCAAACGTTTCCGGATTCTTGAGTTTTCCGGACCGCATCTTTTGTTTGAACATTTAAAGGATAAGGTTATTGCATTCGAACGGGGCGGTCTTTTATTCGTGTTCAACTTTCATCCAACACGTTCTTACGACAACTATTCTTTTGAAGTATTGCCGGGAAAATACCGGATGATCTTTGAAAGCGATGCTTTTGAATACGGAGGACATGGCCGGTTGCTTGCTGATCAATATCATCTGACATTGCCTGATAGATCTCGCGGCAGGGAAAGGCATTTGCTCAGCCTCTATCTTCCCACCCGCACGGCTATAGTCATGCAGCGTGTTGAAACATGAAATTATATTAAAACCTAAATTGAGCAATTTTTTGGCTCGATCCGCACTGATTTCTTGCACATTGTCACCACCGACCTAATTCCCAGCCATTTTCGTCGGTCTGGAATCCTACCACTGCCATTTTCTTCGTTTTCTTCCATTGAAATATTTCAATTGTATATTCGGCGACAATATCTGTCTGACCTCTTCTCTTTTTTTGTGGCCAACAAATGTCAACATTTCACGATCGCCCCATATTTTCTTTCGAGCGTCCCGGTCATCAATCTGTCAATACCAAATTTAATAAACTAGAAAAAATATATGTTTGCGATCTCCGCAAAAGACCAAACCTGAACATCCCCGCCATGTGGGCAGGGATGTTCAGGTTATGATTTTTCATAAAATGAGAAACGCATAAAATCATGTCCGCTGTATTCCCTATAAGCGAAATCGGCGTTCATCTAAAAAAATGGAAAATTTATTTTTAAGCGAGACCTAAGGGTCGCCTCCAAGTTTTGGGAAGGATATATTTTGCAGAAATAACATTTTTGCATTTTAACCCTTGACAAACAGTTCTACAATTCGCATATTACACAGTAATAACATTACAGCATAATATAAGGCGTGTTTATGAAATTAAAAATAAAACAATTGGCGACAGTGCAGATGGGGTATTCATTTCGGTCTCGCCTCGAAGCCTCAAGGGGTGGAAAGGTCGCTGTTATCCAGATGAAGGATTTACTTCAGGATAATACTGTAGGTTGCAAAAAGCTGGTCAAGATTGAGATGGAGTCAGTTAAAGAACATCATCTGGCTCAAAAAGGTGACTTGGTGTTCAGGTCGAGAGGGCAGATTACAACCGCTGCTATTCTTCTTGAAGATCCGGGCAAGGCTGTTGTTGCAGCACCTCTGCTCAGGATCAGAATTACAAAGTCTGATAAAATCCTGCCGGAATACCTGAACTGGTATATCAGCCAAAGGGATGCACAAATATTTCTGGCAAGTAGAGCCAAGGGAACGGTGCAAAAAATGATCAGCAAGCAATCCATCGAAGACCTGGAGGTTTGCCTTCCTACCATGAAACAACAAAAAGAAATCGTGGAACTGGCAAAGTTATCTGCACGGGAACGGACAATTCTCAGTACGCTGTCAGAAAAACGGAATCAATACATTTCAACAGTACTAATGCAATTTGCAAAAGGGGAATAAAACATGAGCAGTCAAATTGATCAAAAAGATATCAACAACGCAGCATGGGCTGCATGCGACACCTTCCGAGGAGTGGTTGATCCTGCTCAGTACAAGGACTATATCCTTGTGATGTTGTTTTTAAAATACATTTCGGATGTATGGCAGGATCACTACGAAGCCTATCAAAAACAGTATGGCGATGATGCCAGAATTCGCCGAAAACTGGAACGCGAACGTTTTATTCTTCCTGCAATCAAATTAATTGAAAAAGATGAGAAGACAGGACAGGAAGCTGTACTTGACGAGTTCCCTGCCACCTATTACAGCCTTTACAAACGCAGAGCCGCAGCCAATATCGGGGAACTTATCAATATTGTTCTCGACTACATTGAAGAATCTAACAAAAGCAAGCTTGAAGGCGTTTTCCGTAATATTGATTTCAACAGTGAAGTGAATCTTGGGAAAACCAAAGACAGAAACAGACGGCTGAAGCAACTTCTTGAAGATTTTCACAAGCCGCAACTGGATATGAGGCCAAGCCGAGTTTCAGAGGATGTTATTGGTAACACCTATATCTATCTGATTGAACGCTTTGCTTCCAACTCCGGAAAGAAGGCCGGAGAGTTCTTTACCCCGCTCAAAGTAACTGAACTTGTCGCCAGGCTTGCCGGACCAAAACCGGGTGATCGCATCTGTGACCCTGCCTGCGGATCAGGAGGTCTTTTGATTCAGGCGGCCAGAGAGGTTGGCAACCGGAATTTTGCCCTTTTCGGACAGGAATCAAACGGCAGCACATGGGCATTATGCCGCATGAATATGTTTCTGCACAGCTTTGACAGTGCCCGTGTCGAATGGTGTGACACTCTCAACAGTCCTCTTCTAATTGAAAATGACCGCTTGATGAAATTCAACTGCGTAGTAGCCAATCCACCATTCTCGCTTGATAAGTGGGGAGCAGAAAATGCGGAAAGCGATCAGTACAATAGGTTCTGGCGCGGAGTTCCTCCAAAAAGTAAAGGGGACTGGGCATTTATCAGCCACATGGTGGAGACTGCTCTGGAAAAACAGGGTCGTGTCGCCGTTGTCGTTCCTCATGGGGTTCTTTTCCGGGGAGCTGCTGAAGGCCGGATTCGCCAAAAAATGATAGAGGAAAATCTTCTTGATGCAGTTATCGGACTTCCGGGAAATCTGTTTCCCACTACCAATATACCGGTTGCCATTCTGGTCTTTGATCGGAGCCGTGAGAAAGACGGGTCGAATGAAGCGTGTAAAGATGTCCTGTTTGTAGATGCCAGCCGGGAATATGTATCCAGCAAAAACCATAACACTCTCTCGGAAGAACATCTGGCAAAAATCATGACAACTTACACCTCCCGTGAAGAAGTGGAAAAATATGCCCATGTAGCCGGGTTCGATGAAATCAAGGAAAACGACTTTAACCTAAATGTTCCCCGTTATGTGGATACGTTTGAAGAGGAAGCGGAGATCGATATCGATGCCGTCCAGATAGAAATAGACGAACTGGAAAAAGAGCTGATAGAAGTTCGGGTTAAGATGGCCGAAAAACTCAAGGAGATCCAGCGATGAACGGAAAAGATATAGAAAAGAAACACTTTCAGACTTTTGACAGCATAAAGGAAACCGATTCTGAAGGGAGAGAGTTCTGGACATCCAGAAAATTGTCCAAAATTTTAGATTATTCCGAATACAGGCATTTCCTCCCGGTTGTTGAGAAAGCAAAAGAGGCATGCAAAAAGAGTGGGCATAAGGTTTCAGACCATTTCGAGGAGTTCCTCGAAATGGTCGAAATCGGTTCAGGAGCCAAACGAAAGCTGCAAGACATAAAGCTTTCCCGCTATGCCTGTTACCTTATTGTTCAGAATGGTGACCCGTCAAAACCGGTTATCGCCAACGGACAGACCTATTTTGCCATTCAAACCCGCAGACAGGAATTGGCTGACGACGAGGCTTTCCAGCGTCTCCGGGAAGAGGAAAAACGCCTGTTTCTGCGCAACGAGATGCGGGAGCACAACAAACAACTTGTGGAGACAGCCCAGCAGGCCGGTGTGGAATCCAATCTGGACTTCGCCATCTTCCAGAACCACGGATACAAAGGTCTTTATGGCGGACTGAACGCGAAGGCGATTCATCAGCGAAAAGAACTGAAAAAAAGCCAGCAGATTCTTGACAATATGGGCAGTACCGAACTTGCCGCCAATCTGTTCCGTGCCACGCAGACGGAAGAAAAACTTCGCAGGGAAAATATTCAGAGAAAAACCAAAGCCAACAAAACTCATTTTGAAGTGGGCAAGAAGGTACGCCAAACCATTAAGGAACTGGGCGGTACCATGCCTGAAGACCTTCCCACTCCTGAAGAGGATCTGAAAAAGCTGGAACGGCGGGTGAAGTCTGCTGAGAATAAGATGATCAAGAATAGTGAATTACCTAAGAAGCTGGAGGATGGGGAATGAGTTTATTATCAACGATTAAAAAAGAAAATCTTCCCAATAGTTGGAATTTAAAAAATATTGGAGCCATCCTCAACAACTCGCAATATGGAACGAATGAAGCTTCTGCTGATGATGGTAATATGGAAATTGTTGGCATGAAAGACATTCAAGATGGGAATATATTTACAGATAATCTCACCAAAGCAAATTTGACTGATGCAGACAGAGAGAAATTTGCTCTTAATAAAGGAGATATTTTAATAAACAGGACTAACAGCTATGATCTAGTAGGCAAAGTTGGTCTATATAATTCTGACAAAGTAGTTGGTTTCGCCTCATATTTAGTCCGTTTATCTGTTGATAAAAAGAAAGCAGACAGTGTGTATATAAACTTATGGCTAAATAGTTATGTGGCTCAAAGGGTTATTAAACGGATTGCAACAAGAGCTGTAAGTCAAGCAAATATAAATCCTACAGAATTTAAAAAATTCTGTCCTGTTCCTCTCCCCCCACTTTCAGAGCAAAAAGCTATTGCCGACCTGCTTTCCACCTGGGATAAGGCTATCGAGAAAACCGAACGGCTGATTCAGGCGAAGGAAAAGCGGTTTAAGGGTTATGTCCAGAGATTAATAGACCAGCGTTGTTGTACCGAATGGACGCATATTAAACCAAAAAAAATATTTGATACAATCACTGAAAAGAATTTTCCAGACGAAGAGTTACTTTCTGTAACTCAAAATCGGGGCGTAATTCCACGTAGTATGCTGAAAGGCCGTGTGATGTCACCTAATGGGACAACAGCTAGTTATAAGCTCATCAAATCAGGAGATTTTGCAATCAGTCTTCGCTCCTTTCAAGGAGGCATCGAATATTCAAACTATCAGGGAATTATAAGTCCTGCATACACAGCATTACGACCCAAAATTGACATAAACACTGAATTCTATCGCCATTTCTTCAAGACGTATATCTTCATAGAGAAGTATCTGAATCTTGCTGTAATTGGAATCCGAGATGGGAAACAGATTAGTATACCCGACTTTATGAGTATCAAAATTCCTGTTCCACCACTCGAAGAACAAAAACAAATAGCCGAAACTCTATCCACCGCGCAGCAGGAAATCGACCTGCTTAAGCAACTGGCGGAAAAATACAAAACTCAAAAACGCGGTTTGATGCAGAAACTGCTCACGGGTGAATGGCGAATGAAAGGAGGAACGAGTCATGTTTAAACAAAAATCATTGGATAAATATGAAGTGGTTGCTCGCTATATACCAGCAATCATATCGGTTATTCCCTTAGCTCACTTCCTTTTGATTGTACTTTCAAAGGATTTTTTTAATGGACTCCTCGATAGCGTTGCATGGATACTGGTTGCAAACCTCAGTTTTCCTGTTGTTTTTGGGATAGGAATTGTTCAATTACAGACATGGTTTTCAAAGACCTTTGTTGAAGAGGTAGTGTTTGGTAAAGGTGGGGTAAACTTTCCAACAACACAAATTCTTCTATATGGAGGAGGATTATACTCAAAAGTCCAGAAAAACAATCTTCGTACACTGATACAAAAAAAATTCAACATTTCCTTACACTCAGTGGAAGTTGAAACTAATAACACGGTAGAAGCTCGTTTACTCGCAAGAGAAGCTGTGTCGCAAGTGAGGCGCTCAGTTGGTAATGCAGGAATGGTACATGGATATAACATTCGCTATGGTTTTTTAAGAAATTTAATAGGTGGGATTGTCTGGAGTGTGTTTGGTGCCACGGGTGCAGCGATCTATTATTGGATACATCACGATGTGGCAGTAATGCTATTTTTCATAATTTGGAATGTTGTACACATCCTAATGTTTACAATAAAACGATACATATTAAATAAAGCAGCGTTTACTTATGCAGATGCATTATTCACTGAGTTTTTATCAGAAAGAAAATAGGAGGAAAAAATGGCTGAGAAAAAGTTTGTATTTTATCCGGTTGATAACGGACAGACGATGCGATTGGTACTAGATGAAAAGACGAATCTTCTGTTTGACATTAAGCAAAAAACAGATCTGGAAGACAAATCAGATAAAACCTGGGATGTTCGTGGTTCGCTAATCAAGGATTTACCTTTGAGAGGTGAACGTACGTTTCTATCTGTATTTTGTCTTTCTCATGCAGATCTAGACCATTGTCAAGGATTTGGGGAAACTTTCCTTTTGCCGGGACAAAATGAAGACGAAGATACGGAAGAAGAAACGCTGATTCAAATTGATGAACTTTGGGTAACAGCTCAAATTTTTAACGAAAAATATAAAGCTCAGGCCGAAAAGGTTCAAAAAGAAGCACGTAGAAGACTTAAGCTATGGAATGATTCCAAAAAACGTGAAGAAGCCAAGAAACCAGGAAACCAGATTGTTGTGTTCGGGCATTTTGATGACGAGAAAGGAATCGAGAATTTACCTGACGATCGCCATGTAGGTGCTGGAGAAACATTCAGTAATATCTGCGGTGAAAAAAGAGATGATTTTGAAATGTTCGTTCATTGGCCTTTCAAGTCTGCAGTTGATGACGAAGAAATGCCTCGAAATGAGGTCTCTCTCGTGGCTCAACTTTCTGTACATTATGATGGCAATATCGCCAAGTTGCTAATGGGTGGAGATGCTGGCTGTGCTGTTTGGGAAACGGTTTACAATATTTCAAAGAAAAACAAAAATCTGGAACGTCTGGAGTGGGATGTTTTCTTAATTCCACATCACGGTACCTATAAGTTTTTTACCAAAAAGGAGCACGAGGAAGGGCGTCATGAAGCTGAGCATGATCCTGAAAAAACTTCGATGGACATATTGGATTCTGGGGAAAAAAACGGATGGTTAATCTGCTCCAGTAGGCCGGTAAAGGAATTAAATTATGATGACGAACTTCCTCCACATATTGAAGGAATAAAGCACTACAGAGAAACTGCAAAAAATCTCGGTAACAACGGTCATTTTGTATGTTTGATGGAGTATCCTGATAAAAAGTCCCCCAAGCCCTTTGAATTTAGGCTGACAGGACGTGGTTTACGAAAAGAGTCTGCATCAGGTGTAAATATCCTTACAGGAGCCGGGGCAATATCGCAAACTCGAAGATGGGGCTAACTTATGAATAATGCTTTTATTCAAAAAGAAATACAAATAGCTTCTAAATTACCTTTTCTTGAAAAAATTGAATTAGAAGACAGAGTTAGTTCTTGCTATATTATTCAAAGCTTTTTTAAGGTTGAAGCTCCTGCAAAAGGATATTCTCCCGGAATCAATGCCATAGAACGGGTTATAATTTTGATTGGCACAAGGTATCCTCTTCAATGTCCAGAAGTTTATGTTCGTTTGGATTTCCCAACTGTTCCTCATCAAAATATTCGAGAAATACATAATAAAGATTACAAATCAATTTGTTTAAGTCGTATCTCATCAGCTGACTGGTGGTCTGGCAAGGTCTTGGCAGATTTGCTTTACACTATAAAAGCTTGGCTTGATGATGCGGCTGCCGAATTTTTAGTAAAAGAAGACGATCCTTTTGAACCTCTAATCGCAGATTTCTCATTACCGGTTGTTGAAATTGATGTTAGCTATGCTAAAAAAGAATCTTCAAAGTACAACGGGCTATGGGTTACAGGCGCACATTCTGTCGATGTTGATGGGAAAAGAAAACACAAAGTTCTACATAAGGATAATAGCTCTCTCTTCCCAACATTGGTTTGGCACCAATCTATAGAACAAAATTTTGCTTGGTCAAAAAGACCCTCCAGTTTAAACGAAATCCTTGAGCTATGTTCAAACCTTGGCATGGATAAGAAACGCATTCAATATTGGCACAATAAATATGCCTCGAAATGGAAAAACAATTTCCTGTTTGTATTGGGAGTGAAAAGGCCCAAAACAGTGCATGGCCGTCCTGATGATGAAGAGTGGATTGCGTTTGATGTGAAGAATGAAAATGATGTAAAGACTCATCTGGTTCGAGAAAGTTTTAATATATTGTTGGCAAAGAGGGTGTCAGGTTTCAGCAGGATAGAACAGAAAAAAGCTGTCATAATAGGGGCCGGTTCTTTTGGTTCCTGTGTTCTTGATTCGCTTGTTCGTTCTGGTGTGTTTAAAGCAAAAATCGTCGACTATGACAGACTTCACCCTCATAACCTATCTCGACATGTATTGACATCAGGGAGTATAGGGAAGTTTAAATCTGTTGCTCTTGCTGAAATTTACAATGAAATGTTTGGTGAAAAAGTATGCATGGCCTATACTGATAATTTATTGCATATGGAAAACGATTCAATAGAATCTTTGTTTAAAGATGCTGATTTAATAATAGATTGCTCTGCATCTATTTCTGTGCAACGACACATTTCTGACATGTCTTCAATCAAATTTCCGATTTTCTCTGCATATCAGATAAACGACGGAGAGACAACATTAGCACATTATACAGTTTCTAATTCAAAAATACCTATAAGCTTTGTTGAAACGGCAGCAATATCTACATGGCGAAAAGAATCGTCTATTTTAAATTGGATGAGTGAAAGTGCTTCTACAGTTGATGTTGGTGGAGGTTGTCGATCTGCTAGCGCCGCAATCCCGATGTTTTTAGTGCAACAAGGGGCTTCATTTTTTGTTTCTAAAGTTTTTTCTTTATTTAACAGTTCTGGCAGTTCTCATTTCACCCGCTCAGGCTCGTTTCTGTTTACAAATATTGAACTGGGAAACAGCTCTAAATACCTATCATTTGGTGCAATTCTGTTTAAAAGTGGAAATTGGTCAGTATACGTTGAGACTCAAGTCATCCAAAAAATAAAAAATGCTGCAGCAAAATATGTCTCACTGGAAACTGGAGGTATCTTATTTGGTAGTATAGATAGGCAAAGAAATAAAATATATATAACAGGCTCTTATGAGACTGAGGCAAACAAAAAGAGTTGTTCTTTTACAAGAGTCATAGGAGAACGAAAATACGAATTGATAAAGTTGGAGAAAGTGACTGCTGGAGTCATTCACTATGTTGGAGAGTGGCATTCTCATCCTGCTGGGAGTAATTGTTTAATGAGTATTACAGATCGTAAAACCATGTGCCAGATTGCAAAAGCTTTAGAACAAGACCGAATACCAGCTATATGCGCTATTTCAAACGGCAATGAAATTATGCTACATGTTATTGAGGAGACTATTAATGACCAACTTTAAAACCAACGAAAAACACCTTTCACAGATACCGGCGTTACATCTGCTGATAAACCTTGGATTTGAATACATCACACCTGCTGAAACGCTGCATGAGCGTCAGGAAAGAACATCAAATGTTCTTCTGGAAAACATTCTGCGTTCACAACTAAAAAAGATCAACCGTATCAGATACAAGGCTAATGAGTATCTTTTCAGTGAAGAAAATGTGCAGTCAGCTATCCAGAAGCTTAAAAATATCAAGTATGATGGACTGCTGAAAACAAATGAGGCGGTGTATGACCTTTTGACGCTGGGAACTGCATTAGAGCAAACCATTGAGGGTAATTCCAAGAGCTTTAACCTTAATTATATTGACTGGCGCAATCCGCAGCGAAACCGTTTTCATGTAACCATTGAGTACAGTGTTGAACGATCAAGAAGCACGGAAACAGCCCGTCCGGATATTGTATTATTTGTCAATGGCATTCCCTTTTGTGTTATCGAATGTAAAGCTCCTCAGATTGAAGTTGAACAGGCTGTTTCGCAATCCATAAGAAATCAAAATGATGATTATATCCCAAAATTGTTTATTTATACGCAACTAGTACTTGCCGTTAATAAGAACAGCGCCATGTATGCGACTACTGGAAGCGCTGCAAAATTTTGGGGTATCTGGAAAGAGCCTCAGATGGAGGCAGAAGATCGGAAATTTGGGAAGTTGCAGGAATTTGTTAATAAACCTTTGGGAAACCATACTCTTGCAAGGATAGCTGATACTCTGAATACAAATCCCGTTTCCTTAAAAACGGATCGCCTTGTTACTGAGCAGGATAAATCTATTTATTCTTTGTGTCGCCCGGACAGGTTGTTGGAATTGGCATGGAAATTTACTGTGTTTGACGGTGGAATCAAAAAAATCGCCCGTTATCAGCAGTATTTTGTTATCAAATCAACTCTTAATCGTGTGAAACACTTTGATAGCAATGGGGCGCGCAAAGGAGGCATTATATGGCACACACAAGGTTCCGGCAAATCCCTGACAATGGTCATGCTGGCAAGGAACCTGGCTCTGGATACTGAGATTATGAATCCTCGCATCGTTCTGGTAACGGACAGAGATGATCTGGATAAGCAGCTTGGCAACACCTTTGCTGCATGTGGCCTTGAGGCCAATCGGGCTACTTCTGGAAGAAATCTTCTGGAATTGGTCGCTGAAAAACAATCCGGAATCATTACCACATTGATTCATAAATTTGACAAGGCTTTTGCTGTAAAGAAATACAGGTGCGAATCTCCTGACATTTTTATTTTGGTGGATGAGAGCCATCGTACTCAGTTTGGATCATTCTCAGCCCGGATGAGACAAATGTTCCCTAATGCGTGTTATTTGGGATTTACAGGAACCCCTTTGTTAAAAAAGGAAAAAAATAGCTTTGCTAAATTTGGTGAATTGGTTGAACCCCATTATTCTATTACACAGGCTGTTGAAGACGGCGCGGTAGTTCCTCTTCTTTATGAAGGGCGTCATGTTGAAATGACCCAGAACAAGAAAGCAGTTGATTTGTGGTTTGAACGCCTTACCCAAGGGCTTACAAAAGAGCAGAAAGCTGACCTGAAACACAAATATGCTCGGGCAGAAATGCTGAATAAAGCCGATCAGGTTATCTATATGAGGGCATTTGATATCAGTGAACATTATCGTTCCAACTGGCAGGGAACCGGCTTCAAAGCTCAACTTGTAGCTCCGAACAAAGTTGCAGCCCTGAGATACAACTCAAATTTAAATGAGATAGGCATTGTATCTTCAGAAGTTGTTATTTCTCCACCGGATATGCGGGAAGGCTACGACGAAACCGATGATGAAACGACTGATGACGTTGTGAAATTCTGGCAAAAAATGATGAAACGCTATGGCAATGAGGAAGAATACACCAAGCAACTTATCAATCAGTTTAAACATGGCAACGAACCGGAAATATTGATCGTGGTAGACAAACTTCTAACCGGATTTGATGCCCCCAGAAATACAGTGCTGTACTTGTGCAGGATTTTAAGGGAGCATACTTTGCTGCAGGCTATTGCGCGGGTTAACCGGCTTTATGAAGGAAAGGAATTTGGTTTTATTGTTGATTATGTGAGTGTCCTTGGAGAGCTGGATAAGGCCTTGACCATGTACAGTGCGTTTGAGGGATTTGATGAATCAGATCTTGTCGGAACCATTGCTTCGATAAAAAGTGAAATAGATAAACTGCCTCAACGCTATTCAGACCTGTGGGATATTTTTAAATCAGTCAAATATTCTTATGATGAAGAGGCTTACGAGGTCCTTCTTGCGGATGATGAACTTCGAGAAGAATTTTACGAGCGTCTGTCAGAATACAGCAAAACTCTTGCAATTGCTTTTTCATCAGACCGTTTTTTGTTTGAAACTGATGATAAAACGTTATTCAGATATAAAGCTGATTTGCGCAAATTCCAGTTACTGAAGACTTCCGTAAAACTTCGCTATGCTGAAGCCATTGATTATAGGGATTACGAACCGAGGATCAAAAAGCTTTTAGATACGCACATTCAGGCGAATGAAGTAATACAGCTTAACGAGCCTGTTAATATTTTCGATGATAAAATGTTTAATCAGGTTAAGGAGGAGCAAGGGGTTTACCAGACAAAAAAACCCACTGCTTCAAAAGCTGATACTATTGCGCACGCCACCAAAAAAGTAATTACAGAAAAAATGGGTGAAGATCCTGCGTTTTATAAAAAATTTTCAATGCTCATCCAGCAGGCAATCGAAGATTTCAGGGCAAAGCGAATATCAGACTTAGACTATCTTGGAAAGGTTGTAGATATCCGAGATAAGGTTGTTGGAAAAGTTCATGACGATGTTCCTGAAAAGCTTACTAAAAATGAAGATGCTATGGCATACTATGGTGTATTAAAACCATTTTTCGAAAAGTATGACTTGGATGAAACTGATCTTGAAAGCATTGCTGCTGATACAGCAATTGCTATCCACAGTATTCTGGAGTCTCATCAAAAGGTACAGTTTTGGGATGATGAAGATGCACTGAAGCAAACCGTTAATGAGATAGATGATTATTTATATGATGAGTTGAAAGCCGGAAAAAGCATTGAACTGTCATTGGATCAAATGGATGAGATAATAGAAAAGGTGCTGCAAGTAGCAAAGCACAGGAGCTACAAATGATTGAGGCAACGAGTATTGATAAACGGTCTTTTTTTTACGGCCAAAAGACCATCGACTACAGCCTCTTTTTTACAGACAGAAGATCTTTGGAGATTGCTGTTCATCCGGATAGTACTATAGTTGTCAAAGCTCCGCTGGATTCTGATGTTTCATTAATTGAAAAGAAATTACACAAAAGAGCGCGGTGGATATTCAGACAGCTAAATTATTTCCGGCAGTTTAATCCTAAAACTCCGGATCGACGATACATAAATGGTGAAACGCATTTATACCTTGGAAGGCAATATCGGTTGAAAATTTCCCATGGCCAAGAGAATAGCGTTAAGTTGATTAAAGGTTTCTTTCAGGTTGCTTGTAGGGAAGAGCATAATCCAGAGATTGTAAAAAAGCTTATGAATAACTGGTACTTACAGAAAGCAAACATTCAATTCAACGAAAGCCTGACTCGCTGTTGTCCGAAGTTTAATGCTTTTGATCTCATCCAACCTTCAATCTCGATCAAGCGCATGAAAAAGAGATGGGGAAGCTTATCGAATAAAGGCACGGTTACCCTTAATACGGATCTGATTAAAGCACCGAAAGAATGTATTGATTATGTCGTTACCCATGAGCTTTGTCATTTAAGATATCATGACCATAGCCCTGAGTTCTACAAGCTACTTGATTCCGTAATCCCTGGGTGGGAAAAAATAAAGCACAAACTCGAACTGAGTATGGTTTAAAAGGGATAAAAATTTTTCGCATGATTAGTCACATGCGCGTATCTGATGAAAATATCATGGTTGACAGAGGCATAGCTCTGCACAAGCTTATCAGGTTAATCACCCTGACAACTGCCGGCAGCGGCTATCTCAACTTTATGGGTAATGAATTCGGACATCCGGAATGGATCGATTTTCCTCTCAATATCATCTGACATTGCCTGATATATCTCGAGGCAAGGAAAGGCATTTGCTCAGCCTCTATCTTCCCACCCGCACGGCTATAGTCCTGTATTTTTCCCCACCTGTTCCAGGATAAATTCCTGTTCTCCTGTGGATTTCTCCCATAAAAATGAACCCCTCCCTCTATTTACAATTCAAACAATTTAAGAGATTATTTTAAAAAATAACGTAATTATCCACACATCAGCAATTCTAATTATGGCATTTTTTTATTTTATAATTGTTATTCTTCAAAATTAGAATTGCTGATTTCCCCATATGGATCTTGGATTTCGGATAAAGAAAGGAGAATTCATCATGGCAAAAAATCGTAAGATATTCGTTCACAGAAACAGCGAAAATATACACATGAAACTATTCGGCGATTTCGATGGAAGCTTAGCATCTGAATTGCTCAACCTCCTGAAAAAAAATTGTAATGCCGCTTCAAAAATCTTTATCCATACCGACTGTTTGAAGACAGTACACTCTTTGGGTCAATCAGTATTCCATAAAAATTTTAATTTTATAAGTAACGAATCTACATCGTTATTATTTACAGGGAAATATGCTTCGCAACTGATACCGGAAAACAATGACTTATTGGATATTATATCCTGCTGATATAAACTTTATCTGTAGCCGTTCACGGCTTGAAACTTGAAATCAAGGAAATAAAATGATGCAACAACTATCAATAAATAAAAAAGAAAAAGCACCTCTATCTTATGGTTATGAAAATTATATTGATTATTGTCTGCAGGTTGCAAAAGATAAGCTTTCAGGTGTTGTCTCCAACATTGAAGATTATGAAACAAACATTAATAAATATGAAAACATGGATTTTTTGCAGGAACCAAAAAACATATGCCTGTTGGATGAAAAATGCCTGACAAAATCAGATATCTCAAAAGCTTGCAAATGCGTTCTAAACGGAAAATTATTTTCAGAACATGCTGCGGCAGGCGAGGCAACACGGCTTGGAATGGGCACTAAATACCTGATTAATATTGCCGAGGACTTGTCATTAGAAAAAACTGCGGAAATTATGACCGGAGAAAAAAGTTCTATCGTCAAGCCCGGGAAAGTTCTGGAAAAAGCAGGATGCCGGCCGGTGGAATTATTACCCTTGTCCCTTGGTTCAAGACATATGCTCCAGTTCTCATATGATATCCATGAACTTGCAAAAAAGTATGGTTATGATCCACAAAACGTTCTTTCAAGGCAGCATATGCTTATTGTACTTAATGAAGCCACTGCAAATAAGATTATCAGGGAATTTATTAACAACAGGTTTTTTGGTTTCAGCAATGAAAATGTATTATTTATGGTCCAGAAAGCATACCACGGAATAAACCTGGTTAATGGCAAATATGTTTTTAATAAAAATACGCCAAAACGCCTCCATAACCACGGCCAGATGGCTATGCAGCAAACCATGGATAATCAGATCTTCAAGATTGATAATAAAGGCAACAGAACCTTTCTTAAAAGCAATGAATTTGGGGAAAATCTGAAAGAAATGAATGACAAAATTTCCTATAATATTGAAGACCTGGGCTATCTTACGGCCTCAATAGATTATGAAGGACTGGCATTAGCATTAAAAAAAGCCGAACATGGCTATAGAATGCTAATGGAAATTGTCGGCAATGATTCGGAAAACCCTCAAAAGGGCGGAATGGCGGCTTTTGATACCTTGTCTGGGAAAAATGTGATGATTGAAAGTTTTCAACTCAAGGGAATAGAAAATCATGAAATAAAATACCTTAACAAAAATTTTAACCATTATCCAAAACCATATGATTCATGGTTATTGTTAAAAAAACACGGACTAAACATGCCAATAGCTATTAAGGATGGCGCTATCTATTTTCAGCCCGTTCAGGGTGACATTAACTTTCTTGTAAAAACCGAATTTTTCAAAAGAAAAAAATTAAAACCGATAAAATCATGGAAATCTCCTGAAACAATACCACTGGCCATTAAATATATGCACATGCAGGATCGGCAGAAAGGCTTTAAAGAATATGCTGAATCCATTATAGGATCAAGGCTTTCCTGTTCCAGAACATCTTGTTACCGAGCCCTAAGCTTTCGATTGACAATGAAGTCAAAAAATAATAATAATTATGGCAAATAAAAACGACACGGATATCCATACAAAACACATAAAAACAGCCAAGACATCAATCAGCGATAAGGATAAGAAAAATAATAATTATCTGGATATAAACCAACTTGTTAGAAGTATTCAGCGTGCCGAAAATAACGTTGATTGTTTTCGCAAGGGACATAATGATTGTGATCAATTTGATTGTGCATGGAGAGAGTATTGTCTGGATGGCAATCGAATACCCCAAAAAAATGAAGACAAATAAAAAAGGAGGGTAACATGAAGGAATTTAAAAAAATTTTGTTTCCAGTAGATCTGTCTGAATCTTCACCGAAACTGGTACCTTATGTACTGACAATGGCGGAAAAATTCGGATCGGAAATTTGCCTTTTATTTATAGGTCGTGTTCTTCAGCATTTCGCAAGTATTTATGTTCCGCACCCTTCAATCGACAGGTTTGAAAATGAAGTTATTGAAGGTGCAAAAAAGCGGCTTCAGGAATTCAAGGAAGAACATTTTCAGGCTTTTGCCGATACAAAAGCCGTAGTGTTATCCGGTGACATCGCAGAAGAAATTCTAAATTATATCGAATCTGAAGAAATTGATTTAGTAATTATGGGTACTCATGGCAGGAAAGGGTTGGAAAAAGTTGTTTTCGGCTCAGTTGCTGAACGTGTTGCTAAAGGATCTGCAGCACCTGTGCTTCTTTTGAATCCTCATAAAATATAACAGGATGGGGGGTCAGACTTTTTCGATAAGTCTTACAGGCTGTTTGACCGGTTTGAAGATAGCGTTTGTCACTTGAGATCAGATAATTACAGATAATCTTTATGGTTCTTCGTGGATTAGTGTGAAAACAATTTAATTTTAGCAAAGTTTGTCATTTTTTAGCCACTATTAACATCCCCCTAATCCCAGGGTTACGTCATTTTCATAGACAAGCTGGTGAAATAGCAAATTTCTTGCTTAATTTGTTTTTTATAAATTCGAAATT
>DAOUSD010000321.1 GCA_030627405.1 Deltaproteobacteria bacterium | reverse complement strand
CGACTCCAAGGGCAGTTCTCACGTCAGATGCATAATCATCAATTGGTTCAGGCGGATTATCAAAGTCCATGACATTAGGGATGATGGTTGGAGAAATACCAGTTCTAAGACTTAACTGGTTATTGGCGGAAGAGTTGATTACCACATGCTGAATTTGCGGCAGATGAGGAGGAAAGGCCATATTAAGGTATTCCCATACAGCGTTCCTCATAAAAGTCTGTCGTTCCCAGAAGAAATCGTGATGATGGGCAATTGTTGGGATGCCGGTTTCAGATATTAACTCCGCAATAGCCATGCCAAGAGGAATATTAAGCGGTATTGTCAGGGAATTTTCAGCTACCAGAAGATTAATTTTGAACTGCCGGATGAAGTTATAAAGATGTTTCTTTAATCTCAGTCTGACTTCATGGATTTGCTGTGATATATTGTCGCTTCGTTTTTTCAATCCAAAGCAGTTTCGATGGATTTCCCGTATGTTGGGATGCTTAAAGTGAGCTTCAGGAACTATGCATGAACGCTCCGGTGCACAATCGCACTCACCGGCAAAATAAAAACATGTAAATCCTTCTTTTTCAAAAAAGTGAGCCCATTTTGATGTTTCAAGGGAAACGCCGTCTGTCCCGGCAAGACGTGTTGCAATAAATCCAACATGTCGCGATTCGTGAGCGAATAAACGACAAGAATTTTTTTCTTCAATTTTAATGTCATTATCCTCTATGTTCATGTCAACTCCTAAGATAATTATATCTCCTGATATCGAAAACAATCTACAGTATGATCATTTACCATTCCTGTTGCCTGCATAAAAGCATAACATATTACCGGGCCTGCGAATTTAAACCCCCTTTTTTTTAAATCAATGCTCATGGCTATTGATTTTTTTGTTTTTGAAGGAATTTCCTTTTGATTTTTCCATGCATTCTTTATTGGTTTGCCTCCAGTGAACTGCCAGATATATGCATCAAAGCTTCCGAATTTTCTTTGAATGTTAAGAAATGCTCCGGCGTTTTGAATGGCGGCTTCTATTTTAAGTCTATTTCGGATAATTCCTTTGTTGGATAAAAGCTTTTTTATTATAGCTGAGTCGAATTTTGCAATAATTTCCGGGTCAAAATTATTAAAAACTTTTCTGTAGTTATGGCGTTTTTTTAAAATGGTCAGCCAGCTTAAACCTGCCTGCGCTCCTTCCAGTATAAGCAACTCGAATAACTTTCTATCATCATGCAAAGGAATTCCCCATTCATTATCATGGTACTTTACATAAAGGGGATCACTCCCTGCCCACTTGCATCTTGTCTTCATAATTATCAGAATCCGTCAAGGCCCCTTAATCCGTTCATATAAAGACGTCCGCTTGCTTCAAACATAGAGTAACTTGTGAGTAAAATGGGCATGTCATAGGAACCTGCAAGCTCTATAATGTTTTCATTTGGTTTTTTTCCTCTTACAAAAACAACTGCAACAATTCCGGCAACTTTAGCTGTCTGTATAACTTGCTCTGTGGTTATGCCGGTAAACAAAACCGAGCCTTCCGCCAGTGAGGACAAAATATCATCCATCAGATCTGAAGCTCCACCAGCTACTATTGTTTTATCGAGCTGATCATCTCCAACAAGCACAGTCGCCTTTAATATATCTCTAATTTCAGATAGTTTCATATAAAATATTAGTCCGCATTCTATTTTATCTCTTCCCAATTTCTACTTTCCAATTTCAAGTTTCAAGCCGTGAACGGCTACTAATATTTCATAATAGTCGCTCAATGTCAACGACATCGTCGTGCAGGTTAGGTTATATAATTTTGCATGCTTGACTGAAAAACAACGCTGGATTATATAGGGCAGGGATCGGGGAGCAGGAAACATTATTCCCGGTTCAAAACAAATGGAAATTCGGGTTGGGAGAATTGGTATGAAAAGTTATAAGCTCATGGCAGTTGAGACGGCGGAATACTTGAAAGCTCACATTAACAAGTCCCCTGAAATAGGCATTCTAACAGGGACAGGCCTTGGCAATAGTGCAGGCTCGATAGCTGTTGATGTATCGTTCAATTACAAGGATATCCCCCATTTCCCCGTTTCGACAGTTCAGGCACATTTGGGGAAGCTTCTTTTGGGCGGTTTGAATGGAAAACCTGTTATTGCCATGCAGGGCCGGTTTCATCTTTATGAGGGCTATTCTCCGGCAGATGTTGCTTTTCCAATAAGAGTCATGCAGGAGCTTGGCGTTAAGATCTTAATTCTTTCCAATGCAGCCGGAGGACTTAATCCTGACTTTAAAGTCGGGGATATAATGATTATCAAAGATCATATTAATCTTACCGGCTTAAATCCTCTTATTGGGCCCAATGAAGACAGTTGGGGTATTAGATTTCCCGACATGAGCAGAGCATATGATGAAAAGCTTGCTTTGCTTGCGGAAGATGCCGGGGTCAAAGCTGGTATAAGAATGCAGAAAGGTGTATATGCAGGCTTAAAGGGACCGTCTCTTGAAACTCCGGCAGAAGTGCGTTTTTTAAAGACAATAGGTGCGGAAGCAGTTGGTTTCTCAACAGTTCAGGAAGTCATTTCGGCCGTGCATGGAGGAATGAGGGTGCTATGCCTGTCAACGATTACCAACATTAATGATCCTGACGAGCCTGTTCCTGCAACGATTGAAGAAATTATCAGTGTGGCGCAGAAAGCCGCTCCCAAGCTTGAAACGATAATTAATAATGTTGTATAGACTTTCAGATAAATAATTTCAACCTGTGCGGTTAGCCATTAGCGGTTAGCCGTTAGCATTAAAAAGGAGTGGAAATGAGAGATTTTAGAGAACT
>DAOUSD010000211.1 GCA_030627405.1 Deltaproteobacteria bacterium | reverse complement strand
TTTGTGATTCTATAGACCTGTAGTGTAAGACGATGGGCTTTCTCCCATACTTTAAGTTCTCTAAAATCTCTCATTTCCATCCCTTTTCAATGCTAACGGCTAAACGCTAATGGCTAACCGCACAGGTAGCAATACTTCAACTAAATATATTTCGTTGGGTCAATAATGCCTGCTTCTTTAAAGCCCTGCTTTCTTATAATGCAACTGTCACACTCACCGCACGCCAGGCCATCTGAAGATGGATCATAGCAGCTATGCGTCAGAAAAAAATCAACACCAAGGTCAACTCCTTTTTTAATAATTTCCGCCTTTGTCATATGGATAAGCGGAGTCCTGATTTTCAGTTTTGTTTTGCCTTCAACAGCCGCCTTTGTTGCAAGATTTGCCATTTGCTCAAAAGCTTCTATATATTCAGGCCTGCAGTCAGGATAGCCGCTGTAGTCAATCGCATTAACTCCGATAAATATGTCGGATGACTGAAGAACCTCTGCCCAGGCAAGTGCATAAGAAAGAAAGATTGTATTTCTTGCCGGAACATATGTTACCGGTATTTCATCCGCCATACTCTGCATCTTCCTATATTTGGGCACATCCAGATTATTATCTGTAAGTGCTGAACCACCAATTTTTCTTAGATCTATATCTATTATAAGATGTTTTTTTACACCCATGACATCCGCCACTTTCCTGGCTGCTTCTATCTCAACGGAGTGACGTTGTTTATAAAAAAAACTTAAACTGTATATTTCAAAGCCCTCTTGTTTTGCAATGGCCATAACTGTTGTAGAATCAATTCCCCCGCTTGAAAGTACAACTGCTTTTTTTTTATCTTTCATAATATTTTTACCAAACTCATAAATCTCGATAAGTTTTCAGTGTTACTGACCTCCGGCCCTGCCTTTTAAAGTTACGGTTTAAGTTATAAAGCTTAATTATTTGATATATAATTAAAATCTTATACTCCCATTTCTTTCTCCGGCCATATAATTTTTTGTAGCTGAATTTGAAGTCTTATGCTAAGGTGGTCTTCAAGAATCCACTCTGCAAGTTGTGATGGATGCATTTGTTCAATCAGAGGAGAAAAAAGTACATTTCTCATGGGAAATCCGGGAGGTATTAACTTTATCGTTTTTTTAGCAAATTCATAATCTTCGCGGCTTCCTATTACGAATTTTATCTGGTCCTTATGATTAAGTCTTTTAAGATTTTTCAAATCATTTTTATCATTCTCGCCGCTTGAAGGGCATTTTATATCAACTATCTTTATACAGCGGCTATCGACCACGCTTATGTCAATACTACCGTTTGTTTCTAATAAAACCTCATATTTTTTTTTCAGAAGCCTGTCAATCAATAGAGGCGTGTCGCCCTGAAGAAGAGGTTCACCACCAGTGATTTCAATAAGCCGGCATTTATAATTACAAACTCGGGACAGAATTTCTTCGATTCTCAATTCAACCCCTTCATAATAAGCGTAGGAGGTATCACAGTATGAGCATCTTAAATTGCAGCCCGTAAGTCTGACAAAAACGCAGGGGACTCCACTATATATCGATTCGCCCTGAATGCTGTAGAATATTTCGTTTACTATAAGAGACATGGTAACAACTGCTCAGCAGGGTTACGTCATTTTCATAGACAAGCTGGTGAAATAGCAAATTTCTTGCTTAATTTGTTTTTTATAAATTCGAAACACGAAATTCGAAACAAATACGAATGTTCCAAATCCTAAATTCAAAACAAATGATATTTTCGAAGACCTTGATAAATATTGCGTAACTATCTGTAAAGTTTTGGTCATTTGATATTCGAATTTTGATATTGTTTCGGATTTCGATATTCGGATTTCGCATTTAAGCATCTTGAAAATACTTCTAATTGACTAAGTTGTAATCTACTTTGACGTTTCCCTGAACTACTCGGGTTGTTGGTTGCCATATTAGTACATTATATGTTATCCTAAATCAATGGAAACAAAATATAACTACTCAGGTTCACGGTTCATGGTTCAACGGTTCACGGTTAAAGAGTGATGAAAAAAATATGTCTGATGAAAAATTCCATCCAGGAGTATGCATGGGGTTCCCATACCGCCATTGCTGATCTTCTGGGTAATAAGGTTCCTTCAACAAAAGCCCAGGCAGAACTATGGATGGGTGCGCATCCAAAGGCCCCTTCTTTAGTAAAATATGATGATAAGTGGCTATCTTTGCTTGAATTGATAAAACAATTCCCGGCAGATATTCTTGGGAAAGAAATAGCTGCAAAATTTGACAACAAACTTCCATATCTCTTCAAAGTCCTTGCTGCATCAAAACCTCTTTCCATACAAGCTCATCCAGACATTAAACAGGCAAAACAAGGCTTTGAAAGAGAAAACAGGCTGAAAATACCGTTAGATTCTCCAAACAGAAACTATAAAGATGAAAACCACAAGCCCGAGTGTATTTGTGCCTTGACCCCTTTCCTGGCTCTCTATGGTTTTCGCAAAATTCCAGAAATCATTTCTCTTATGGAGAAAATCTGCCTGAAAGTTTTGTATAAAGAACTTAATAATCTTAAAAGACAACCAAATTCGGAAGGCCTGAAGAGTTTTTTTCGCTCTATTATAACAATAAACGGCCGGGAAAAAAAACAAATCATAGAGCTTGCGATAACAAATGCACAAAAACTATCCGAAGTTAATCCAGGCTTTAAATGGATGATAAATCTTTACAAAGAGTATCCCGATGATATGGGAATTTTTGCACCGATTCTTTTGAATTTAATTTCTCTTAAACCCGGCCAGGCGCTTTTTCTCCCGTCGGGAGAGCTTCATGCATATCTCGATGGCCTTGGAGTAGAATTGATGGCAAATTCAGACAACGTACTTAGGGGCGGGCTAACAAAAAAACATGTCGATGTTCCGGAACTTTTAAACGTACTTAACTTTGAAGAAACGAATGTTAATATTCTTTTATCGCAAAAGGATAAAGATTGTGAAGGAATTTACCGGAGTATGGCCGAAGAATTTGTTCTATCTGTGATTTCTGATGAAAAAAACATTTCATATACAAGCCCTGAAAAAAGAAGTGTTGAAATAATTCTTTGTACTGATGGAAAGGCTTCCATTACAGATATCAGTATAAATGAAAATATACTTCTGAAAAAGGGGACATCGGTTATTATCCCCTCTTCGGTTAACAAGTATAGAATCGAAGGTAAAGCCATACTTTACAAAGCCTCGGTGCCTGTTTAAAAGTAGCCGTTCACGGTTAACGGTTTACAGTTAACGGTTTACAGTTAACGGTTGATAAAAACATAAACGTTCACAGAATATTGAAATTTGGAAATTTCTACTTTCCAATTTTAAGTTTCAAGCCGTGAACGGCTACGTTTAAAAAACTCTTGACATACAATTTTTGATAATATAAATACGAGCGGTCAAATTAAAAAAACAATTACAACTTATAGACTTTCAGATAATTCATTTCACAAGGATAGAAGGAAAAATTTGAGTAAGTCGTGCTAAGTTGTACGTCGTCGAAGATTTTGACTGATAACGCAGTGAAATTGTTTATCTGAAAGTCTATAGGAGATTTTAGTGGTGCACAAGCATTTAGGCAACTGTTATCGGTATTTTTATTGCTATTTTTTTAGTACCGGTCTGCCTGCATGCGCTGAGACAAGATAAATTTGATAAGCGCAACAAGCCGTGGGTAGACTTTAAAACCCACGGTTTTTTAGAGGCCGTGGAGAAAACTTCGCGGCCTTTTTTTGGTTTAAAGGGAGGAGAATATTATGACAATCTTAGGCAAACATATCCGTATGGAACGTATAATCAACCGGAATACAAAAAAAACCATAATTGTTCCTATGGATCACGGTATCTCTGTGGGCCCTATCGACGGCCTGCAGGATATGAAAAGTATTATACAAAAGGTGGCTGAAGGAGGCGCTAATGCCATTGTTGAACATAAAGGACTTGTTAGCGAAGGCCATCGCGGCAAAGGTGGTGACGTAGGCCTCATAATACATCTGTCCGGCTCAACATCTCTATCACCTTATCCCAATGCAAAAACTCTTGTCTGCTCAGTAGAAGAAGCTGTCAAACTCGGTGCGGATGCTGTTTCCATACATGTAAATTTGGGTGATGCCGGTGAAAAGGAAATGCTGAATGATTTCGGCAAAGTCGCCTATGAGGCACGCACATGGGGCATGCCCCTTCTTGCGATGATATATCCCAGGGGCGAAAAAATAAAGGACGAGTATGACGTTAAGGTTATCAAACACGCTGCCAGAGTAGGAAATGAGATGGGAGCGGATATCGTTAAGGTTTCGTACACAGGTTCAACAGATAGTTTCAGAGAAGTTGTTAAAGGCTGCTCTGTACCTGTAGTAATTGCAGGCGGAGCCAAAATGGACTCGGATCAGGAAATACTGGAAATGGTAAAAGGCTCAATTGATGCCGGAGG
>DAOUSD010000148.1 GCA_030627405.1 Deltaproteobacteria bacterium | reverse complement strand
TATTTTTTATGGAAGACAGGCAGACGCAGTAATCAAAAAATTGGGGAATTGTTCAATATTACCTATTCATCGGTTAGCCGGAGAGTCAGTCATGTTAAAGCGCAATTAAAAACAAGTGACGATTGTAGGATCAAGAGGATTTATAAAAAACTAAATTAAATAATCAAGGTTTGATACTATACTCCTTTGCTGCTTCTTACAGCCTGTCGGGCTGACTCGGCACAAGGCACTTGAATGTATTCTGTCAATTTTAGCTTGCAGTTAAAGAAAAAAATAGCTATTTTTATTTGAAAAAAAATTGCGAAGGATTGAAGAATTTTTGAGGAAGATTGTGTCAGCAGACACACCGCGAGATTTCGATGCCTTTGCAGCTAACATCATCTTTAAACGCTTTGTAGAAAGAGATATTGAGAGATGACATCATGAATACACCGCAACAAATTACTATAGGTGCTAATGAACTCCAACAGGTCTTAGAACCGCTTATTCGAAGAATAATTCGGGAAGAATTATTCAAGGTCATTCAACAAACCTCAAATATCTTTTTTCTCAGTCCGGATACGCCATTATACAAAGACATGGAAGAAATTGCTCAACGAAAAGCTTCCCATGACATCGAACTCTTGCCGCATGATGAGGTGTGGAATGAGTGAGTATATTGCGAAATATGAAAAGCAATTTACTCGAAATCTAAAGCGGTACAGCTCGCTAAAACAACGGATCACTCGATGTGTGTTTTATAACTTCAAACTCGAAACCAGCAACCCGATAGCATAAAAACTACATTTAGGACGCAGATGAACGCAGATTGTCTGGATTTTAAACATAAAGCACTGAGTGAGAAAATTATTAGAATCTTCTATAAGGTCTATAATGAACTTGGTTATGGTTTTCTGGAAAAGGTTTATGAAAATGCAATGATGATCGACTTCAGGTGTGAGGATGTTCCTGCGGTTTCTCAATCTGCAATAAAGGTATATTATGAAGGTGAGATTGTTGGTGAATATTTTGCTGATATACTGGTTGATGACAAGATAATTGTGGAGATAAAAGCAGCAAAGAATTTAGCATTAGAGCATGAAGCACAGTTGCTGAATTATCTAAAAGCAACAAGCATCGAAGTTGGGCTATTATTGAATTTTGGACCTAAACCAGAAATTAAACGTAAGGCATTTGATAATTCCAGAAAATAGTTATCTGCGTTCATCTGCGAAAATCCGCGTCCCAATTTAGATATGGCTGAATACAAAAAACCAACAGGCGAATAATGAATCACATCTCAACTTCTTTTGGATTAATTTTGAGGACTATCGTGGGAAACAGCACACTTTATAAACAATATGTATACTATGATGGCAAACAAGAACCGGTAAGGAATGAATCTAACAAATATTGCAGTAATTGAAAGTATCGTTGAACAGCATGCGGAAGAGGCAGCATTTCTGTGGCTTCTCCGCGATGCTGCTGTCCAGGCGCCGCACTATTCCCTGAATGACCTGGCAGATATAGATGAACGTGTGGAAGCTCACATAGATGGATTGCGAGTTGCCGGAGAAGCTGGGTGGAGTTTCTGCGCGGATGCGCTGGCACAGGAGGAACCAGGGGAAGTGTTTGCTGCTGCTGTCCTGGCCTTTGAGAGCGGACAAGATCAGCGCATCAAGATGGTGCTGGAAGCTGCGGCCACAGATCCGGTATTATCGCTGGGACTTATTTCCGCGCTTGGCTGGCTGCGTTTCGACCAGGTGAAAGAGCATATTGACCAGTTGCTCCGATCATTAACACCTGAACTGCGTCGAATCGGCATAGCAGCCTCCGCCGTGCATCGTCAGGATCCCGGCTCAACACTTGTTGATGCTTTAAATGATGAGAACACTTTTCTTAAAGCGCGTGCTATTCGCGCGGCAGGCGAGCTGGGTCGTATTGATCTGCTCCATATGTTAAAGAATCAGCTTGCTGCCGAGGACAAGGAGTGCCAATTCTGGGCTGGTTGGTCGGCGGTTTTGTTAGGAGACCGAGATGAGGCCCTGGAGTTTCTCAAAACCCTTGCCACATCAGAGTCACCCTTCCTGGAAAGCGCTTTGAACCTTACTTTGCGGGTTATGGACAATACCAGCGCGCAAAACTGGCTGAAAGAAATGTCTCAGCAACCTGACTGGCTTCGCTATACGGTGATTGGGGCGGGAGTTACCGGGGATCCGGTACGCATTCCGTGGCTTATTGAGCATATGGAAGTGCCGGAACTTGCTCGTGTTGCGGGAGAGGCCTTCACCATGATTACCGGGGTCGATATTGCCTATGAAGATCTTGAGGGTGAGTGGCCAAAAGGTTTTGAAGCTGGGCCAACAGAGAGCCCTGAAGACGAAGATGTGGAAATGGACTCTGATGAAGATCTTCCGTGGCCTGATGCTCAATTAATTGCTGAATGGTGGGCGAAGAATAAAGCTGCTTTTCGAAACGGCACTCGATATCTCTTGGGTCAACCCATATCCCCTGAACATCTCCACAAGGTTCTCAGAATCGGCTTCCAACGTCAGCGGGCTGCCGCTGCTTTGGAACTGGCCATTTTTCAGCCAGGCCAGCCCCTTTTTGAAGTACGTGCGCCAGGATTTCGGCAAAAACAGATCCTTGGGTTGAAGTAAAAAAATATGTGATCACGTGAGCATTAGAATAACTATGTATATCTCCCCATCTCTTGGAATCGTGTTCCGCTTGTCTTTTTGCGAATCAGCGTTGCCATTCCTTCCAAAAGACGAAGTTGGTCTGATAAATTTAATGTTTTTATCTCGGATATGACTTGGTTATAGTTTGCTTCCGGCATGATCCGTCTCCCGTCTTAAATATGTTCATTATCTTATATAATTTCACCTTCCCATAGCATTTTACAGAATATGCTCCAGGGCAAAATACTGACATTTAGACTCAATTTTCTTGGAAACGGGTCTCTTGATACGATAAAGCTTTTTCGACATTTTTGTTCTTCATAAAACAGATGAAGTCCTTTAGTCCTTTCCCCTGCATTCTCAGAAGACTTGATCTCAAGGGCGACTTCCGCATCTCCAAGGATAAGATCGACTTCCGCGCCACTGGCAGTTCTCCAAAAAGTAATGGGAAAATCCAGCCTGCTATAATGTCTGTAAGCCCAGCATTCCTGAAGAATGAAGTGTTCAAAGGCTCTGCCATATTCTATAGTGCCGGGCATCAGGGATTTATACCCCAAAAGGGTGGAAACAATTCCCATGTCAAAGAAAAAGAATTTAGAAGTTTCAATAAGTCTTCTTTTTTTTAATTTCTTCCATGGAAATAACTGCCTGCCGATTAATGTATCTTCGAGTATCTGATAGTATTCCCGAATTGTCTTTACAGAAACCCCGCTTTCTCTTGCCGCATTGGAGTAATTAAGCAACATTCCATTAGTAATGGCAGCAGACTGGAGAAACCGGGAGAAGGCAGGTAAATTTCTGGTTAGTGCCTCAGCCTGGATCTCCTCTTTAAGATAGTCATTAACATAAGCCTTAAGATCCATTTCACTATCGGATGAAAAATAATGGGATGGCATTAGGCCGGTATAAAGGGCTCTGTCCAGATTAAAATCTTCCAGTTCCTTTGTTACAAGAGGATAAAGTTCGTAACGCCACGCTCTGCCACCTAACAGGTTAGCCTTTCCTCTCCTGAATTTTCTTGCACTGGAGCCGGACATAATGAATTGGTAGCTCTTATTTTCTATAAGCCAGTGGATTTCATCCATCAGATTAGGAATTTTCTGGACCTCATCAATAATCACCGTTCTTGAAGGCTGTGCTTCAAGAATCTGACGCAACAGAGTAGGTCTCCGGCTCAATGATAAAAACAGCTCATAATCCAGTAAATCTATGAGATATGCATTGGGAAACAGTTGTCTTAATAAGGTTGTTTTTCCAGTCTTTCTAGGTCCCCACAAAAAAGCAACCTGTGCGGTTAGCTTTTAGCCGTTAGCCCTGCCCGCCATCGTTTCGCTCAGGCGAGACGGGCGGGATTGAAAAGGGGTGGAAATGAGAGATTTTAGAGAACTTAATCAACAGGTCAATGAAGTAAAAAGGATGTTGAACAGTTTTATCCAAAAGCTAACCGCTAATGGCTAAAAGCTAACCGCACAGCTCGAACAGTTCACGGTTATCGGTTTACAGTTTTATGTTTTGATGGCTACCAACATAAGGCGGGACAGTCTATAACCGGCAATTTTTTTTAAATCGCTTCATTCGGAAAGGGCTTATGACGCACAAGATCTTAGTTGTTGATGATGAGGAGAACATGCAGGTGCTCCTAAAACGTGTGCTGAGCAAAGCGGGTTACGATATTGAGTGCGCAGGTTCAGGAGAGGCGGCGCTTCGACTTGCCGCAGACAGGTCCTTTGACCTGGCTGTCGTCGATGTTTGCATGCCGGAGATGGACGGAATTGAGGTGCTGAAAAAGCTCAAGGCCATTAACACACAAATACCGGTAATTATGATATCAGCCTATCCCGTGTGGGGTAAAAAACAGAACGCAGAACGTATGGGCTGCACGGATTATTTGTCAAAGCCGATAGACATGAAACAGTTAAAGGAGCTTATCAAGAAAGAACTCGATGGTTCCGCACAAAAGATTGAAGATTGAAGATTGAAGGTATTCTATTAATTTTATAACAAAAAGACAGAGCGAAGCGATTCCACAAATCGACAATCATCAATTTTGACGAGGAGTAATGACCGGATATCCTCGACGGGCGGACAACGAATAATGGCAATATCGTGAAAGGGAGGTGATATAGTGGAAAGCGTCAGAACAATGGGAAACGAGGGCCTGCCCAGACAAATGGGTGATGTCCGGGGAAATACCATGTGCAGTAAAAAAGAACATGTGCAAAAAAGGCCGCTGGGAATTACGCTGCTGGGTATTTTTATGCTCGTCGGCGGTATGTTCTGCATATGTGCAGGTCTTTCGGAAACGCCTGCAGGGATTTTAGGAATGGCAGTTTCAGGAACACCGGCAGTTGTAATCCATTTTCTCCATGCCGGAATCAGTTGCTATATATTTACCGGGTTCCTGAAATTAAAGAGAAACGCATGGATTGTGTACATGATATTTTTTGCATTCGGTATTACAAATAACCTGATAACAATGATGTCGTCAGTATCGTTCAACCAGTTGGCAACTGTCATGCTCATATGTGTGTTCGGATATTATGTTCATGGCAAAAAAGAGTTGTTTGTTAATTAATGAGCGATTAGCTCTTAGCAATTAGCGATTAGCTCTTGTTATTTCAGGTGATTATCAGCGATTTGATTTTCACCAATTGGGTGAAATGCTGACATCTATCAATATATTGAAATTATTGTGCTAACTGCTAATAGCTCAATTTAGATAAGGAGGGAAACAAAAAATGGAACATGGAGCTACAGTATCATCAGTAAATCACAAGCCTTTTTCCTGGGAGTGGTGGAAAGGATCACCCGGGCAGAT
>DAOUSD010000062.1 GCA_030627405.1 Deltaproteobacteria bacterium | reverse complement strand
ATTTCTGTCTGCATTGTCATAAAATATCCGCTTTCGTTCAATCCCTCGACATATAATATGATGCAACGCTCCCGGCGCGTCAATTCTTGCTTTTCTGGGCCTAAATAATCACATATCACAGTTTAATATGTTATGAAACGCATTTTATCATGGGCGTCCCGCTTCCTACTTGTTTAAAGTCATCAATTCATGTTTAAAAAAATCCTTGAAAGTATGAGACAGGATCAGTAACTTTGATTTGATTTTTGTCGAAAGGCCGTTTGATCGTGGCAACGATTTGCGTGGCCCTTTTTGGGTTCAAGCGTTTGGCATAATAGAGAAGGGATTTCGATATGTTCTCATCTGAGAATTTAGCTTCGATCAACTCTTCCAATTCACCCTCTTTTACAATGACAAAATCGACTTCACGTCCCTCTTTATCACGGATATACCGCAGTTCATAGCGATAACCGTCTCTGTCTTCAAGAAAGTGTAATCTCTTAAACAGAGATGTTGCTATAAGATTTTCAAAACGAGCACCCTCATCCCCAAGGACATCGCCGTTATCAAAGAAATATACTTTGGGAGGCTTTAGCACCGCCCGGGGCAAGGACTTCGTGTATGGGCGAACACTGAAAACAAGATACATCCTCTCTAAAACTTCAAGCCATAATTTGGCTGTTTTCGGAGAAATCTGTAAGTCATTTGCAATGTTTGATAACGTAATTAATCCCCCTACCCGATGACGCAATAAATCCAGATACATGCCAAGCAGTTGAATGTTGCGTATTGATTCCAGATCCCGAACATCTTCCCGAATGACTCTATCAAAACGCTCTCGCCGCCATCGCCGCGCCGAACGTTCATCTCCATCAAGAAACGGCTCGGGAAAACCTCCAACAGTCATAAGACGATGAAAAGCTTCTTTTGGAGAGATACCTTTGGGAATTTCGTCAAGAGTAAAGGGGTGTAAACGCCAATAATGATAACGTCCCATTAATGAGTCTCCGCCACGACGATAAACATCAAGACGAGCAGAACCCGTAACAAGGAATGAGTGCGTTTCATGCGATACATCATAAATTCCCTTAATCCATCTTTTCCACCTGGGGAATTTATGCAATTCATCAAACACAAGCAAAGTATTCTCTGCACTCCATCTTTTCTGTAAAATATCCTGTCGATCCTCATCGAAATCCCAGTTGAGATAACGCCCCGCAGGGAAGGCTGCTGAAAGAACGGCTTTGGCCAGTGTGGTCTTGCCGACCTGGCGTGGACCTCCAACGAAAACCATCTTTTTTCTCAAATCTTCAAGAACAAACGGGGTAATATATCGCATAAGCCTATTTTAACCTGTACTACAAAATAGTCAAGGCTATTTTAGACTATGGTAAAAATTAGCCGTTTTCTGATGAAATTCAAGAAGAGATATGGCCTAATCGGGAAGTCTATATGCTTTGCTTGCCGGTTTGCAGCATGAGCGAAACGAGGGGTTTAAAAAAATTCTTGGAAATATGAGACAGGATCAGCAACTTTGATTTGATTTTTGTCGTAAGGATATTTGGGGATAGTGGCTCCAAGGAGACGCCCAGGTTATATTCGTCTCCCTGATAAGGTTGTTTGGCTAGGCGTCATAGGATAACCTCAAATACCCTTACTCTCACTTTAACTGAAAGCATACAGGGACTCTGACCCACATTTCAATTCTTTCATTCCCTTTTATCGCGGGTTTGAATATCCAGTCCCTTACAGATGCCGAAGCGGCTCTGTCTAAAACTTTATAACCACTGGACTTAAAAACCTTTAAGTCCCCTACCCTTCCGTTTCGGTCAACCATAACCTCAAGAACTACTGTGCCCTGAAAGCCTCTTCTTCTGGCAATTAATGGATATTCAGGCGAAGGATTGTTATCATATATGGGAATGGCTTTTTTTACAGAATTAAATCCCTGACTATCTAAAAAACTCTGTTTTGCCTCAGCAGAACTTCTATCATTTAAAATGTCCCTTGCTGGTTCCTGAGTAAGGTTGTTTTTTGCTGCATTGGATGATCGTATAACATGTTTTTTCTTTTTCGGTTTAGCTAAAAGCTTTTTTTTCTCTGCCTTTTTTTTATTTCTATCTACAGGAACACGGTTGTTAATAGCCGGTTTAGATTCAGCTTTTTTCGGCTGTCTGGAAACCAATGTCATGGTCACAATACGGGATTTAGGCCTTTCCAAAAACCCGCCTCTTGTCCGGTCAAACTCTATCCCCAGAAAAAGCCCATGTATTCCAACAGCTATTATCGCAGCAATCAGAATTCGTTTCACGGTTGCTGGTCAGCCTCCGCCTGAAGAGAAATCCGATTCAGACCTGCCATCCTTATCTGATCTAAAACGCGAAATAACTTTTGATATGAAAGGGTTCGTTCAGCAAAAAGGAGAATGCCGGTATCCTTATCAATTTCAGCCTTTTGTTTTAAAAAACCGGCCAGGTTCTCAATGGAAATCAGCTTTTCATCAACATAAATCGTTCCGTCTGTTTTTACTGTCACAGATAGTGTTGATTTTTTTTCAATTTCCGCTGTGGAAGAAGCAGGCAACAAAACCGGTAATGCACGATGAACAGCCATTGACAGCATTGCATATATAAAAAACACCAGCAGAAGAAAAACGATATCAATCAAAGGCAGCATCTCAATACGCACTTTTTTAGCTGTGTTCAGGTTGAGCTTCATGCATGATCCCCCTCCCCTGTATCAGCTTTTCATGAACGATTTCAAGACTGGTTGCGTATTTTTCTATATTAAGCACAGCCTTTTCAATACGGAGATTAAAGAAGTTGTAAGGGAATACAGACAGAATCGCAATCCCCAGACCGGTTGCCGTTGTGATCAGTGCCTGCGCTATTCCCGCAGTAACAGCCTGTGGGTGCTCTATACCTGCTGAGCCCAGCGCCTCGAATGACATTATAATACCGATAACTGTTCCGAAAATACCGAGTAAAGGCGCTACGGTAATCATGGTGTCCAGCACGCCCATATATCGGTGCAACTTCCTGATCTCTTCTGCGGCAGCCGATTCCATAGCTTTAGTCATGGAAAATTCTCTGTGAAGAATGCCTGTTACAAGTATTTTGATAATAAAATCTTTTGACCCTTTTGTCTTCATTCTCACGGACTCCCAATCCCCTGCTCTGCATAGTTCAAGAACCTCATCTATAAGATGCTGATCGCGACGCATATCTACACTTATCCAGAATAAAGACCTTTCTATTATTACAGTAAGAACAAGAATCGAACAGGCTAAAAGCGGATACATGACAGGTCCGCCTTTAATGAATATTTCCAGCATTATTCCTCCAATCAATAGAATTTTTGAACCCCCATTGTCCCTGCCTCCAGATCCCTGATCCCCAATCCCTATAATTTTGCGTAGCGTTTCTTTATCTTTTTAAATTCCCCCGCATGGCCCGGATCCTGGTCAAAAGTCGTTTCAGTATTTTTTGCATAACAGAGCCTGGCAGAGGAAGCGATCAGATCTCCGGAAGCGCCGGTATAACGGATCAATTGCACTCTTGCTTTTGTTTTTTTCATATAATCACAATTCCTTTGTCTGGTTCTCACAGACTTCCCCATTTCTCATATCTCTATTTTATTCTGACGTAAAGACCATTCAACAAGCTGTTCAAAGCCATCCTGAGTACACGCGGCATGTCTTTATCAGCAATCAAATCTTTTGTGGTTCCTATCTTTTTTCCGGCTATCTCCTCAGTCATATCACTACACCAGAGTTCAAAAAAGCCAAGATCGTTAACCAGGCCCTTTTCATAGTCATCGCTTATAGCAAAAGATGATTCGATAAAGCCGGCATAGCGGGGCTGAAGAAGCGTCTCTTCAAAAGCCTTAATCAAATTGTACCTGCGGACGCTACATTCACATTCATCCACGGAAATCAATTCAAAGCCACTGATTTTTCTGTCTTTCAGACGTTGAAAAACATTGCGTTGGGAAACCATCCCGTTTTGTTTATACACTGCTTCCTGAACAGCTTCATATACGGCCTTTGCAATCAGCTCCCCCATCTTTGTGTGGCCGCCGGCATTGTTAATTTTACTTCCTTTGCCCTCCACAACAATGATATTATCGGTTCCTGTTCCGGTAGCCTGGTGAATGAGAGGAGTGCAAGTGCTTCTGATATCAAAATCCTGTAACGCTGCGGTTTTGGCCTCTGTAGCGCTGATGATGGCTCTTGTCATCGCACGCTGTGATAGCTTCATATTGGTTAATAGAATGATATTTATGGTGCCAGGTTCATAAAACCTCCCTTCATCAACTGCCATCCTGACCGCATTTGATTTAACTCCGGCAGTTACCAGGGCATATACCTTCATATCTTTAAACCGTTTTTGCTTTACCGCCAGGTTGTCCATATCCGCACCAGTAAAGATGAAACTGACTTTATCTTCCGATTTACCGATGACCTGATATACCCGCTCCCTTATTTTCTTCAATCCGAGTTTATGTCCAAGCGCCCAGCATGGAGGAGGAGCATAATGGTTTCCTACAGATATGATATGCTTGCGTTGTCCTTCGAGGGAGGAAACGACAGATAATGGTGCCTTGAATTCGACAATCAGGGTTTTGTTTACAAAATCATGGATTCTGCTGTATACAATACGTGCATCTTCTATGTAATCGAGATCAAGATCAAAATGACGCGATTTAAATATATGATCTTTAAAGACCTGTAGTTCTTTCCTGGAAAACTCATTTTCATAAATCCTGGCGAAAAGCCATGAAACAAAATAACCGGCACGTGTGGATGCCCTGCATGTCAAATCGCATGGGAAATAGAATATTTTACCGTTTTTTACTGCCTCCACATCCTTCCAGCCGGGCTGGTCGAAAAACTTTCTGACTGCTTCTCTATCACCGCCGCAGCCATAAACAATCTGTGGGTTAAATCTAATCCATTCCTCTTTGGTTACAAGAACAATATTACCCTTTTTGTTAAGCTTCGGAGGAATACCACCGGCGATTCTGATATATTCATTTTGAAAGGAATCATCACCGGGGGTCATCACGGGGTCTCGCCCCATGAGGCGAATAACCCTTTTTCTCTTTAATTCCGGAATGCTTTTCATCTTCCCGGCAACAATTTGAAGCTCATTCCTTATATCTTTGATAAGCGTTTCCGCTTGCTTTTGCCTGTTAAAAATTTTGCCCAACAAATCGATATTTCGATAGATATCTGAAACAGACTTCGCATCAAGATTGATTAATTGACATTTTTCGTTTTCAAATTTCTTTATGATTTCTTTATGAAGACCGGATAAAAAAATCACATCGGGCTGTATCGCTTCAATAGCCTTAATGGATGGTGAGAAGAAGCCCCCAACGACTGTTTTATGAACCGTCTCAGGCGGATAAGAGTCGTAATAGGTAACGGCCTTGACCGCATCTCCTGCCCCTATTCTGAAAATAATTTCGGTTATGCTGGGTACCAGGGAAACAACTCTCAATGGCCTTTTTGTAATTGAGATATGGTTGCCCTGAACATCAGTAAACGCTATTGGATGGGAAAATACCGGAACTGCACTCCAGAGAATTGCAAAAAAAATAAAGGAGCATAAATAGTAGTAATGTTTGACTTCTTTCATCTTGCCCTCATCAGAAAGGCAGGGCAAGGGGAAGTACTCCGAAGGAGCCTCCCCTTGCCATCATGTCATTTTAGAAATCATACCCCAGAGCGAGGAAGAAGCTCCTTCCCGGCATGGGATAGCCCTGAACGTGCTCACAATCCTTGTCAAAAAGGTTTTGAATCTCGCCTCTCAAGGTGATCCCTCCGTATTCTTTGAAATCAAAGATCCTTTTACTGACAGTCAAATTGGCAAACGTAAAGCGGCCTTGTGTTATCGTAGCGTAAGTGCCGCCTTCGTAATCCGTAATATCCTGTTTCCCTGTGTAGTAAAGGTTCAGGTTGGCGGAAAAGCCGTCAAGATCAGAGACTGTGATACCGTATGATACATGAAAATCCGATGTGTATTTAAGGTCTTCATTAGCTTCCTTATCTTTGTATTTTGTAAGATAGACAAAACTGACGTAAGGCTTAACCTGATAATCCCAGGACAAGAGAGAGCCAATATCGTACGAAAGCTCGCCTTCCACACCTTCTACTTCAGCTTTTCCAAGATTTTTCCATGAGGTATCACCACCCGCTGTCGTGTAAGTGTCTATTTTATCCTTGAAATCGGTATAAAAATAGGTGAGGGAAGAATCGAAAGAAGCGTATGAAAAGTCTATACCCGCTTCATATGTCCCGCTTTTTTCCGGTTTCAAATTGGGGTTGCCCACATAATGTGTAGACCAAAACCCCGAAGTAGTAAAATCCGCAGCCAACTGCTTTGCAGAAGGCATCTTGAATGCCTCCCCATAGTTTGCCCTCAGCTTCAGCCAGTCTGTAAGTAGATAGGCCGCTCCAACCCGCGGGGAAGTGTGATCATCACTCTCTTTCTTCCCGTCACCTTTCATATCCACTTCATATTCGTCATATCTTACGCCACCAGTGATTATAAACTTTTTGTCAAAAAGCCTGGCTTTGGCCATAAGAAAACCAGCAGGATTGTCATATTCGGATTTTTTCGGATCCCAGGTAGTTTCTATTTCATAGTTTACCCAGTCAACGCCAGCGGTAACAAGAAAATATTCCTGGTTGCAAGATACCTGTACCTGTGCCCCCTTCTGATTGGTATTCTGTTCGTCTGGAATACCATCATCCCAACCGTTGGGATCGCTTGCAGTAGGATCAACCCACTTGTCCTTATCCTTACCGTCAAAGTATCTGGCCTGCCAGGTAAAGAGACCATCCGGAGTTCCGCCGTCATAAATAAAGTCGATTGCCCTGTTGCTTGAATTTTTATAATCGTCCAGATCGTTCTGGCTTAAGTATCCTGAATCACCTACATGATCGGCATCATAACAACTGTAAATGACGCCGATGCGATTTTCGGGCAGGAACTCATAACCGAGATTCAAGCTGCAGCTTTCCTTGCGATTATATCCGGTGTTGTAAAACCTCTCTCCACTGGCAGTATCGTAATCGTCTTTAGAATCTCTGGTAAAACTACCGGAAAAATCAAATGATTTATACTTTCCTGAAGCCCCTGCACTTCCTTCCTTGTAGCCAAAACTTCCCAGTGTTCCCTCAACAAACACAGCGGGTTTATCCTTCCCCTGTTTGGTAATCACGTTTATGACTCCGCCCATAGCGGCAGATCCGTATTGAACGGAAGCGGGGCCCCTTATTATTTCCACCCTTTCTATGTTTTTAGTGCTAATTTTGGCTGTGTTCCCCGTACCAGCCCTCCGGCCGTTCACAAGAATCAGCACACGACCCTCAAGGTCATTGCCGTGGGTTTCTGTCCTGAAACCGCGGATACCGACTGAATTCAAGGCACCCGGGTATCTGTGACTGTGTCCGATAGCCTTTTCGGTCAATAATTCTCCGAGATCTTTGGCAGAAGAATTTTTTATTTCTTCTTCATTAATAATTGTTACATTGGATGTGATCTCTCTTTTTTTCTCTTTTACCCTTCCCGCTGTTACCACCACCTCT
>DAOUSD010000037.1 GCA_030627405.1 Deltaproteobacteria bacterium | reverse complement strand
TACACAGCTACCTCTTGTCAGGCTGGGGAACCCACCTCCATCGTAACCCCCAGTGCCGTCTATTTCAGTGTTAATCATCATGTTGGTGTTGCCCTGGCTGTTGTGCATAGTATGGCAGTTGGCGCACATACCGGTTACTTTTGCATAAGCTATCCCCCCTCCTCCAAAAAGCAGAGATATCGCAATTGCCAAACTCCATGATAATAATTTTTTTCTTTTCATAAACATGGTTTTCTCCTTTTTTTAATCCGCAGATATGCAGGTTTTTGTGAGTTGTAGAGTTTAATTTCCCGAACTGTTATTGTTGTTGAGCAAGTGTTGTGCCAGATAAGAAGCAAGTGTTGCACCAGATAATATTTATTTTAGTGAAGTTGTTAACACGCTGTAATTATAGATTATTGGAATAGATATTTTATTTCATGCACTATTTATCAAATAATTACAAAATCCAATTTTACGGGAAAGATTACAAAGATTTGTAATAAAAAATTACAAAAAATTGTAAAAGTTCACCACGGAACAACAGGAGCCGGAGATCAGGGAGCGCCCCTCCCTGTGTGCCGACAGGAAAATATGCCGGATTCTTCTCATGACATGCCGGACAGAGCGGTTTTAATTGACACATAGAAGCAAAAGGAATATATTTTTATAACTTAAGAGTCCAAAGTCCCCCTTTTTTAAAGAGGATTTGGTGGGATTTGATGGAAATTCAAGAAGTTGGGGGAAAATCCTTACTGACTCCCCCTTTAGTAAAGAGTGGAATTAGCTATTGACAGATTATCTATTGATTATTTCAGATAATTATGCGAGCTTAGGGTTAGGGTGTCCAGATCTTATATGTAATCAAGAGAGATTAATGAGTTGCTAACAATGTGTACCCTTAAAGTCATCAGTATCGGCAAACACTTTTCCTCAACAATTTTGTTTAAAGATGTCTCCTTTGTATTGAACTCAGGCGATGTTGTGGCAATTACCGGCTGGAACGGGTCCGGGAAAAGCACCATGCTGCGTATTATTGCCGGTCTTGTCAGGCCTTCGGCAGGTCAGGTTGAAATGTTTTGCGATAATAAGCCAATACCCAAAAAAGCCAGGCGGCAATATGTCGGTATGGTTGCGCCGGCGCTGGCTCTGTATGATGAATTAACCGCTCTTGAAAACATGGAGTTTTTTTGCAGGGTCAGGGGTGTTGCCTATGATCGCAAGAGCTGCTTCAATATTTTGGAAAGGGTTGATCTGGTTAAGCACGCTGAAAAAATATGCGGAACTTTTTCATCTGGAATGAAGCAGCGCCTGAAACTTGTTCAGGCGCTTATTCACAAGCCCCCCTTTTTATTGTTGGATGAGCCGGGATGCAATCTTGACAGCAGAGGAATCAAAAGTGTAAAAAATATTATTTCAGATCAACGGACTTGCGGAATTACCGTAATTGCATCCAACGAAAAACGGGAGGTAGATTACGCAGACAGTATCGTCAACTTATCTAACTGAAGCCGTTGCTATCTGGCTTCGTGATTTACGCAGCGAATTCAGAACACGTTATGCGGTAAATTCAATCCTGATGTTTGCTTTGACTACTCTTGTGGCCGTAAGTTTTTCAATAGGCTCTTTCCGTATCGAGGAATCGCAAAGACCTTTTTTATACGCGGTGCTGCTGTGGATAATACTGGTTTTTTCCGCGCTTTCAGGCCTTTCCCGTTCCTTTGTCAAAGAACAGGAATCGGGTACGATGGATATTTTGAAGCTTTCAGCCCGGCCCCAGGCGGTATTTCTTGGAAAGCTATTTTTCAACCTGAGCATGCTGGGCGTTCTGGAGTTGATTATCGTGCCGGCATTTATTCTATTGATGGGATATAAAATCAAATTTCCAGGCTGTTTTGTAGCCATGATGGTTACCGGCGGCCTTGGCCTTGGCGCCGGAACTACATTGGTAGCAGCTATGATCGCACAGGCCAATGCGCGCGGCGCTCTGTTTTCGGCCTTGTCCTTTCCGCTCCTTCTGCCTCTTATAATTACCGCTATCAAAGGGAGTGAAAGGGCTGCCTACGGCATAAGTGCAGCCGGCTGGCCGGAAGTTAAAATCGCTGCGGCATATGCTATTATTATGGTTACTGTCTCTTTGTTGCTGTTTCCACTGATATGGGAAGAATAAAGGTTATGATTTACAAAATTTTACTGGCAATCTGGATGAATCTTATAATAGCCGCTGTTTTTTTGTACGTTGAACCGGCCGCGGGCTTTCCAGGCGAGGTATCCCGCATTCTGTTTTTTCATGTTCCCATGGCATGGGTGGCGACACTGGCCTTTTTGTTATCCATGATAGCGAGTAGCGTATATTTAATCACGCGAAAGGTAAGTGCCGATTTTTTGGCGCAATCATCTGCTGAGCTGGGTTTCCTGTTTTGTTTTCTTGCCACGGTAACCGGTTCAATATTCGCCAAAGCTACCTGGGGCTCATTTTGGAACTGGGATCCGCGGGAAACCTCTATTGTTATGCTTCTGATGATCTATGGTGCCTATTTTGTCCTCAGATCCGCAGTGCCTGATCATGAAAAAAGACGTGTGTTTGCCGGAGTGTACTCGATTCTTGCTTTTTGCACAGTGCCGTTTCTGGTTTTTATCGTGCCCAGGATCACGAGTTCTTTACATCCTGAAGACACACTAAATCCTGCAGGGCCCGGCATGGATATGAAAACCCTGATATTTTTTCTGGGTTCATTATGCGCATACACGGCATTATTCGTCTGGATGCTCCGGTTAAAAGTGCGCATGCTGAGAATAATGGATAATGAACAGGGTGTGAAGTTTAAGATTTAAAAGTTCAGGTGTTAAGGTTAACCGTCATTCTGGCGAGAGCCGGAATCCTGTAATTACAAGTTGTTAGACACTCCCGCTTTCGCGTGAGTGTCTTGACTTTTGGCTTTTACGAGACCACCAAAATCGTAAAGCATCATTAATTATAACTCATTAATTATAACTCATTGATATTAAAGAATATAAACTTTATTTTCTTGCGCTTTTTGCGGCTATGTCAATTAATACTTGAGAAAGGAAAAAGATAAATGGAAAATGGTCTGGGTTTTGTAGCGGCTGTTAATCTTATTATATGGGCTGGCATTACTTTATATCTATTTGTTCTGGACCGCAGGCTAAAGAAGCTGGAACAGAGGTCAGGGGACAGAGATCAGGCGGCAGGGATGGATGTACATTATGAAAAATAAAGCTTACATAATCGGAGCCGTTATTATAGCTTTTGCGATGGTTATGGCTATGCGTTCATTTAAATCCACCCTTACCGCATATGTCAGTGTCAGCGAGGCCAAGACAATCAAAACTGCTGTGCAGGTGGCCGGCGTAGTGGTCAAGGATTCCGTTCGATATGATTTGAAAAGCAATAATCTAATTTTTACACTTAGAGAAGATGGCGGGGATGAGCTGTCGGTTGAATATAACGGCCCAAGTCCGGGAAATTTTAATGACGCCTCAAAAATTGTCGCTATAGGTAAATACGAACCATACAGACAGGCCTTTATGGCTGAGGAATTGCTGGTTAAGTGTCCCACTAAATATGAACAAAGGGTTAAAGGAGATAATGAATAATTTTGGCGATATATTAATATGGTTGGCGCTTTGTGCCTTGTTTGTATCATCTGCCGGTTACCTTGTGTTGTGCTTCAAAGAGGAACATAAAGCGGTCCGAATGGTTGCCCGTATAGGTTTTGGCTCCTTTGCAGCTTTTATGACCATAGTATCGATCTATTTGATGCTCCTGATACTCAATCATGATTTTACATACAGTTACATTGTCCAATATTCGTCCCGCGATCTTTCGTTGGAATATTTAATCAGTTCCTTCTGGGCAGGACAGGAAGGAAGCTTTCTTCTATGGATATTGCTCGGGTCGTGGCTTGGCCTGCTGCTTATGTTTAGATCCCGGAAGATGGAGCAGAATGTCATGTTCATCTATAACCTGAACAACATTTTCCTTACAATCCTGTTGATAAAGCAAAGCCCTTTTAACCGGCTTCTCTTTCCTCCTCCTGATGGTCAGGGGCTTAATATGCTCCTGCAGGATCCATGGATGGTTATCCACCCGCCTATAGTGTTTCTGGGTTATGCGGCATTTGCCGTGCCGTTTGCCTATGCAGTCACCGCCATGTGGAAAAGAGAATATGACGCATGGATTAAGCCGACCTTGCCATGGACGCTTTTTGCCTTTGTTACTCTTGGAGCTGGAATCATAATCGGTGGATACTGGTCTTACAAGGTCCTGGGGTGGGGTGGATACTGGGGTTGGGATCCGGTCGAAAATGCGTCCCTTCTGCCGTGGCTGTTAATCATAGCGCTGATACATGGCATGATTTTGCAGAATAAACGCAAAAAATTGTACAAAACGAATTTAATATTGGCGGTTTCCTCCTTTATTCTGATAATATATTGCACCTTTTTGACAAGATCAGGCGTTTTGGCCGATTTTTCAGTGCATTCATTTGTGGATCTAGGCATCACGGGCTGGCTGGTTTTTTTCATACTTGCATTTCTGATCATCTCTCTTGGTCTTTTCTTTTTACGGCTAAAAGATATGCCTGCATCAAAAAAGGGAGATAGGATCAACTTTTTTTCCAGGGAATTCGGTCTTATATCCGCCATTATCTTGCTTTGTGTTTCCACAATACTTATCGGTCTTGGCACGTCCGCGCCTCTAATTACAAGAGCGCTTGAAACAGTCTCAAAGGTGTCAACGCAATATTATGTTGACACTACTTTGCCTCTGGGTATTCTTATAGCCTTTGTTCTGAGTATTTTCCCTCTGATGGCCTGGGGTAAAAACAGCTTTTCAAAGCTTACGCCAAGATTAATATTTGTAATTGTATGCGCATCTGTCTCAGGAATTATAACTCTTGTAAGCGGCTATCACGGTATCGGAGTTTTACTTTTTTCACTATTCGCAGGAGCCGCCACATGTATCAATTTCTTTTTGGCAGCGCAACTCATTAGAAAAAAAATTACATTTTCCGGCGCTGCAATTGCTCATTTAGGCGTTGGCCTGATGTTTATCGGCTTTGTGGCATCCTCTGTCTATGACCATTCAGACAAGGCGCTGCTGAAACAAGGCCAGGCGCAAAATATTATGGGTTATGAATTCACATTAAATACCCCGGAATTTTTAAAAGAAGGGAAAGGCATTCGCCTGAGCCTGCCGCTAACCGTAAAAAAAGGAGAGTCTCAATTTGCAGCGCTTCCGGATATCTACGCCGAGCCAGGCAGAAATGGCCAGACAAATCGTTTTATCCATCCGCATATCCAGCGCGGCTTGCTTACAGACCTTTACATAGCGCCTGTAAATTATGACTCCGGCAAAAAGGAAGCAGGCTTTAACAAACAGATCATACTGAAAAAGGGTGACACAATCCAGTTGAAAGACTATGAGCTGACATTCACCGGTTTTGAGGTGTCATCCATGATGGGCGCTGCCGACTCTGAAGATAAAGACATGGCTGTCAGCGCCAATATTCTTGCCTCATACAAGGGTGGAGATCCCGTAAACCTGAAACCGGTAATAATCATGGGCCGGATAACAAGCCCGTCCGGCAATGTCAAACTCCCTGGTCCTAAGGATGCATCTCTTGTCCTGTCCCGCATAGACGCTACCACCAAGAGCATCAGTCTTATTTACCACGAGCATCCTCAGGATGCGGAGTCAAAAGAAGATGCCGCAACGCTTGCTTCCCTTCTAATGGATGTCAGCGTCAAGCCCGGCATGACATTGCTGTGGGCAGGAGTTTCTTTATTGCTTTTGGGCGGGAGTATCGCAAATATCCGGCGCTGTTAAGGGCTCGGAAAAAAATAAGTTGGTCTTTTGGCGCACAAATTTGCCGTAGATTTAATTGATTTGATATGTATGGAAATTGTATCTGTTATATACAATTACATGCATATTTTATGTATATGACAAATACTATGAGGTTGCCATGGAAATATCATTCCAGCTTTTACAATGTCGTTGATTTTTTTTCATAGCAAAACCATGTGCTATGAAAACTTATAACTGTCGAGTTGATGAACTTAATAAGGATAAGGAAGATATAAAAATGGAATCAATAGAGTTCACTGCGGATATTCAGAACGGGATTATCAAACTTCCTGATGAATACAAAAATCTACCGAAAAAAGCAAAAATTAAAATTATATTTATTCCTTATGAAGTTCAAAAATTAAAATTAGATAGTCTTTTCGATAGCGCCGTCCGGGTTAATAAAATAGATAAATTTGACAGAGATTCCTTGCATGAAAGATAGAATTTTTATAGATACCAATGTGTTGGTATATATCCATTTGTTTGACGAAGAGAGTCAAGACAAAAGAAAAGCATTACAGAACCTGCTGCACAGGAGGATTGATGCTGAATTAATTATCAATGTGCAGGTAATAAATGAGTTTTATAATGTCCTTTTAAGAAAAAATATTGAAGATAATGTAATACAGGAGAAGATCCATTCACAATTGGAAATATGTTTAGCTTCGGAAAACAGTTGTTCAATTCTCTATTCAGAAGATATGCGACACGGCCAGGTCATAGAAGATAGTTTGAAGATTATAAATCCCTTCAAATTAATTTCCTCAGTCGAAGGCTAATTGCTTTCTGTCAACTTCATCCGGAAAGCTGGCAGAGCAAAAAAAATAATCTTGTAAATCCTGCCTGCCCGCCCCTGGAGGGTTAATTCCGTTGATTTGGTAGTTGCTGATTTACAAATGGACGTTCTCCTCTTTTCTTCCTCTTTTCATGCATTACGAAATCGGTATCATCTGGGAAAAAGCTCGACATGAGAGATTATGTTAATCAGGTGTGAAAACCGATTGTTAATGTTAAAGAGCTGCAAAACAAGCCAGGCACGCCCGGAACGAACGTTCCTCAAGGGGCGCATTTTTTCCTTATTTAAGCTTCTATGGGATTTAGGGGTGTGTTCATTACAAATAAGATGATAGAAATGATGCTCCGGCATGGAGATGTCTCCTTAATTAAATATAGCCCTGCGCTCCATATGTTGCCACTGACCAAAATCTTTTTCTGAAAGGCTAAAGTCAAAAAGATCATTGTCAAAAGTAAAGCATGAATCGTAAGGACGTCCCCAAGGAACGGAGGCAGTAGCGGACTTTTTGCTCGTAACATTGGCCTTTCATCTCCCCAAAAAAACTTCGGCGGCAATATTGCCGCCGAATACAATCAAATGAGACAGGGTATGCTCCCGGGGATCTGTCCGGGAGCAAAAAAAACCTGATAGCAAGTTATTAAGAAAATTGCAAAGATTGGTCTGTTGTTACTCATTATCCTTTAGAGTATGACAGGCAAAACAGCCTTTGTTGGTATCACCGCTACCAGCGCTCGACGCAGCATAATCCCACCTCAACAGATCGTCATAGGGACTGCCGTGTGGTCTGTGACATGATAAGCACATCACCATGTCTGTGCCAGGTGCGACGTTTGCGGTAAGTGTCCCTAAGTTGTCAATAGGCATTGCCACCGGAGAAAGCGGGTCATAGGAAGTATAGTAAGCATACTCGGCATCGTTTGGGATGACCGCATCTGATGGGTGCCGCGTCCAATCGCGTAGGACACCGGACCGGGTTGTCGGGTCTTGCTTATGAAAATTCCCGTGGCAGCCACAACAGTACGCAGTGGTCGTTCCATTTGTAGCGTCCCCTAAACCGCGGATAGAACCTGAATGGTCCAATTCCTCGCCAAGATACTGGTTGTGATTGTTGCTCAAACCTACCGCAAGAGTTGGCTGGCCTTTCTCCCACTCAAAATGCTCATAACCACGAACACCAACCTCAGCATCATGACCTGATAGAAAACGATACCAGCCTTGGTCATAAGAGTCTACTAAACCGCTTTCACCAATAGGATGGTCATTCGCATGATGCCTGGGATGAAGATGGCAGCCGGTACACCCTGCGCTTTCTGTAGCCAGACTTTGATGGCAGTTGCCTTCACATGTTCCATTAGGATTTCCGGGAGCCTCAGATAATGATCCATCAGCCAGTGATATTCCGTATACATTATGGCCCTTGCGGTCAGGATACTCGGAAGCATGGGCTACCCAGTGGAAATTACCACCAGCCAGGTACTCTGTCGGTGCAGCCACTGTATAAACAACAGGAACAGTGCTCACGGCATCTCCGGTACCTATCGTATAGGTTACATCTGTCATATGAGAATGACATCCCACACAAGTCCGTCCAAGTAGATACTTCTCAGGATTTCCCTCTACTGAGGCGTCCCAATTCGTGTTCCAGGGAGTTTGACTGGCATGCATGGTATGGCAATTGTCACACCTCCCCGCTACCTTTGCCATAGCAGAACCGCAAAAAACAGCAACCAGCGCTGCTGCCGCCAACATGACGGTTAAAGTTAAAATTGTTTTTTTCATCTTTCACCTCCTATTTAATTTTAGAAAACATGTCCTTTTTCTTTCTTGGAAAAAATGTTACCGCCTGCCCCATGTTGTGAAACATTACGGGTATGCGTGATTCAAGTTACGTTTTTACCACCTCATAAATTGTTAAGGATTTAGCCTTAATATTTTATAATTGTTAAACATGATTCCATGACCATGGCCTGTATCAGGGTTGGTTAAGCTGACGTTTCTGACAACTCTGCCACGGACTGACACGCGGCTCTTAGCATTTTCCACGAGAGCTGGAAGATCAACCTGAAGATCGATCTCGCACTCCTTGTCAATGAAATTTTTGCAAATCATGAACACTCCTGAAGAACTGATGTCCCTTGTGATTCCAGTCTCTTCTTTGACCTCTCCGGCCACGTTCTTCCACCTGGCATGAACCGGAAGTTCAAAAACATATCTTTCGCAGTCTCTTCTTTCGATTTTAGTCATAGGATGATACGCATCCAACGAGATCATTTAAATTTTTACTCTTACTTGGATGCTACATTAATATAAACAGACGGTCAATCACCACGGAGATGTATTTTTGGTTGGATTTTTAAGGTATTATTTTTTTAAATAAGTAGTACTTTAGTTGTATGGCAGAGCTAAGAGCTGAGAGGTCGAGCTTTTTGGCCGGCAAGGTGTTTGGCGGCCCACAGGGTGGCCTGGAGGCGGTTTTTTACGTTGATTTTCTTAAATATCCTGTTTATATGAGTCTTTACCGTGCTTTCACTAATGAACAGCTTTTTGCCGATTTCTGCATTTCTGAAACCTGAAGCTATCAACATAATTACCTTGAGTTCCTGCCTGGTCAATCGGCCAGGTATTACTTGCACTGATTTGCGGGGTCCGGCAAATAGTTTTTCTTCCCCCCAATCATCCATCATCTTGCCGGCAAACTTTCTGCTTGCCCATATTTCTCCAGCATAACATGCTCTTACGGCCTTAATCAGGGTTTCTGAAGGCGCTGTAGAATTCAAAAACCCCCTGGCTCCCCATTTGATTATATTAAATTCCATGCTTTCCGGTTCAGCCCTTGAGGAAAGAAAGATGATCGGAGTATCCGGAAAGTGCTTTTTTACGCGCAGGAGTTTTTTCTTGAGATCCGGCCACTGGGTTCCGCTTACAAAAATGATTGTATCGGGTTTCTGCGCCGAGCCTGTCTTTTTCAGGGAAGCAGCTTGTCCGATTTCGTCAAAGGAAATTATTTCGAGGACTCTGATGTCATCAAAGAATGAGAGATGTTGACCTAACAGCGTTAAAAGGATTTTGCAATTGCTGATAATAAAAACATTGATCATTTTGCCCCCCTGTTTTCACTGCCCGTGTCCTGCAAGAGCAGCATGGGAGACTATTATTGTGTCAAATCGTGTGCAATAGCGTGGCATAATATAGCTTTTACGAGATCATTAAACTGGCGCTTTTTTTATTATTTAAAGTAGAATAATAAAAGATTTATAATATAATTTAAAAGGTTTAGTCAATGATTTTTTGTAATTATTCAGGGGGGGGGACTTTAAAGAATGGCTCTTAATGAAATTGAGTTTATACCTCGGAAGGTTGCAAATTGCGTTTTTTTCGGTGAGCCATGAGCATCAAGAGCAAGGCGCGAAGGTGCGGAATAGCACAAGCTATTGCAAGCCTGAGCAACGCAGCTATTGGTGTTCATG
>DAOUSD010000216.1 GCA_030627405.1 Deltaproteobacteria bacterium | reverse complement strand
TGTTCAAAAAAAGATATTTTCTTATATACAGACAATACAGGCAACACCGGGCTTGTCCAACAACCGGATAAGATTGTGGTTCGTTCCTCACACAATCTATCCTTATTCGTTCGGCTCTTCTCGGTTTTTCGATAATTTTTAGAACTATGTGCTAATTGCCTGGAAATCCAAGTAACACTGTGCATATTTCTTGATTGATAGAATGCTGCTCACATAGATGACTATGCAGGAGAATCGCAAAGAACGAGGTCATAAAGACTATGCAGCACCAGAAGACTCTAACAGAGCATAATCTTCAAAAGCAAAAAATACAACATCTGACACTTCGATCGTGACAGAAATGTAACCGTAGCAATTGGGTAGTCCCTGCAAAGCAATATAGGTTAAAGAATATCGCTCTGTATTACTTTGTAAACACCTGTTCTTTTGTTATGTGCTGCCAGTAGCCATGAGATGTAAGTTGTTAAAATTATTGATCAGCACTGTTTTGTATTGAGCCGTAGTGTTTTGTAAGGACTACCAGCAATTGCATGGCAAATCAAGTAGTTCTCTGTTTTTACCAGATTTTTCCAACGCTACTCCCCTGAAAAACTCCCGCTGCCGAACGGCGGAGCTAAGGCGCTCGAGTCACCGCGTCGCCCTGAGCTACTTATTCGGCACTGACCACGCTTCATTCTCATCAGTGACTTGATCCGGATGAATTGATCCGCGGAGGACTTCAATAAGCTTGCCGGACATCCTGCTCTGGCGGAATGTAATAATTATCTATTGCCTTTTTTCGAGCCGCTTCGTACTCAACATCAGACAATTGCGCCTTGTCGTGCAAGGATTTCAGTTCATCAAGTATCTCAGTTAGGCGCCTTGCGGTCGGAGTTACCGACCTATTCTTGCCAGGATAGGCGGTTGCTGTTAACGTTGTGCCATATTTCTCACCAATAACAACGAACTTCCACGAGTCTTGAATCCGAATATTTGTTATATAATCGTCTCCGGCTTCTTCTTTAAGCATTTCATAGGCACGCACTTGCCTGTTATTAACACCAATCGGAATGAGGCCGAATAAATGGAGACCCGACGCGCGCCCTGTTACCTTATACCCCCGTGATAAATCGAGCTTATCAAGTGGCGCATCCGCAAAGTGCACTTTGGTTCCCGCGCAGCCCGAGCAGATTGACGCTATAATAGCGATTCCAACCATTGTTCTAATATTCATTTCACAGCCTCCCCTGAAATTGTTATGACTCGTAATGTACCAAGATAATACCAATACCAGTCCTCTTGGAGCGTTACGTCCGTCAATGCGGTGGCTCCAGGAGCCTTTGCCAGGGCATTATTGTAGGCTCGTCTTGTTCGTGAATTCTCACCGATTGGTATAAAAGCCTGAAAGATACTTCCAATAGCTGTACCTTCAACACGACCTATCTTTTGCGCATTCACATACGGTTTGGCAACAATCATGGTCCTGCCCGACGAGCAGCTGGATGCAAGGCCGATAAGCAGCAGCCCCGCGCAATATGCTACCCCATTTCTTAGTTTGAATCTTCATTTGCATACCCTTTCAATTTAGTCGATACGGAAGCGACCACGTTCAGAGGTCCCTACCAAATGATTTCAAAAATCCCGTAAGCGGGACTCTGTCAACTCCGCAATCCTTGCCTATTGCTGTGTCATCGCACCTCCTTGTGTTACGTCTGCCGAACCTGAACCGAGCTACGGCGATAAAGCCTTTCGCTCTGATTAATTATTTTACGAAAACGAACCAGCGTCTTCCGTTAGCTCCGGTGATTTGATATGCATTTTATTTTTTTGTTACTCTTGGCGTGTGAAGTGTAATCGGAATATGCTTCTTGTAATGACTGAAGTCATTATCGGTTGAAAATATAGGCATATTGTTTCTTGTTGAAACAGCACAAATCAAAAAATCTGTATTTGAACCTTGAATACCTTTACGGCGGAGGGTATTAAAATATTCTGCCGCTAATTCAAAGTCTTCTGAGGCAAGTGGTAAGTCAGGAAAAGCAGACAATATTTTTTTTAACTCTGAAAATTGTTGCTTTCTTTTCACTCCAGAAAGAATTTCTTGCCGAATTGGGCCAATTAACTGCACTCTCACTTCTTCAATCAGCTCTTGAAACTCAACAACTTCAATATTGGGGCCAGACAGTTTCTTTCTGCGAAGGGCCAGAGACCAAATACATGTGTCTACTAAAACCTTCATTTAACCTTCCGCTGTTCTTTATAATTATAATCAGATCCATATTCTATCTTGCCAAAAAGGTTTATGATCTCAACCTGTTTGCGCCTTTGGATATACTCAAGGAGCGCTTCAGTTACGACTGCTTTTTTGGTACGATGTTGACCAACTATAAGGGCTTCTTCTATTAATTTGTCGTCAATTGCTAAATTAGTGGGCATAATTTACCTCCATATTTTCTTACACATAATAATGTAAGTTATCATGTGTAAAACCAAAAGACAATTAGATGATTATTATTTTGCATATCGTCTCCGCATCACCTGCGCCCAAAGCCAATGAAGACTTAAATAAAGCGAAGTTTTATGCTGAAATAGGCAAAAGAGAAAAACGCCCTGGCTTTGGGCGTCAGAGTGAATGCGATTGTTGGGTGATATTCTTTAGAAGAGTGTCATTCACCCATGCGTTAAGGCTTTTTCCGTTTTTTCGTGCTTGGATGGTAATTGTTTTATGAAGTTCTGGATCTACACGAACTATGAATTTACCAGAATACGGTTTTTCGGGATCTTCTCCTCGTTCAGCACAGAATTCAAGATAATCTTCGACTGAATCATGAAAAGCTTTCCGCAACTCTTCAACTGTTTCACCCTCAAACGTGATTACATCTCGCAAATTAATGATTTCTCCGTGAAAAATATTATCCTTGTCATCAAATTCAACCTTTGCTAAATATCCTTTATATTCCATCATGGCTTTACCCCCGATTCTTGCAGAAATCTACGGACTGACTTTACGGCCCCCTTGTTAGTTATCCGATTTGGATGGGGCCGATGAAATACAGCTCGAACCTCGTTGAGTGCAACCCGTACACGCGAGCCTCTACCTTCTGAAATATCAGCGCCGAGAGCAATAAACAAAGATTCAATGTCCAGCCAAAAAATATCCGAACGTTCAGGCCTTTCGAATATGCGTTTCAGAGTTCGGCGCTGCTTTTGGCGTCCGCTGAAGCGCCATGTCGGGCGATTCGTGGTTGAAAAATAAGACCATTGTTTTGGACTTTTCACTCTTCATTGTATCCATCAGCTTCTGCCAAATCTAAGTATTTATTTCCTTTCTCGACTTCGTTTCTTTCTTTAATCAGTAACTCCCCGTAATTATAGGCATGTGGAGCAAGTAGGCAATTATTCTCTTCTGCTTTCTTAAAATATTCCTCAGCTTCATCCACATCAATCTTGTTGAGGTATAAAATCGAAGCGTATTCGGCATACGCAGGGCTAAAACCTTCCTCAGCTGATTGCTTAAAAAACTTTTCACTCTTCCCCCAGTCATCTCTTTCAAGCATCAAGAGCTGTCCGTAAAAAAATGCTGCTGGTGCGAGAAGGCAATCTTCTTTTTCAGCTTTTTCAAACCATCTTTCAGCCTCGTTGATATCAGATTTATAAAGATACAGGATGGTACCTATATCTCCATACGCCAGTTCATATCCTTGCTCAGCCGCCTTGAACAAATAACTAAGACCTGTTTCCCAATCGTCTTTTTCCAGATAATGGAGCATACCATATTCGTAAGTAGCTTCTTCCAGTAATGCGCCTACTTTTTCAGCCTTCTCAAACCATTCTTCTGCTTTTTCGACATCATGTCTCTCCCTGTATATGATAACTCCAATCTCACCGAACGTCTTATTATAACCGGCTTTTGCAAGTTTCAAAAGAATGCGAAGAGCTTCATCTGGTTCATTATCATTTAAATACAGGTCAACAGCCTGTTCATATAGGGCATTATTTCGGGAAAGTGTTCTTTTATATTTACGCTTAAGACTCATTTTAACTTACCTTTTGAATTGGAGTATATTTGTTCAAGGCACACTGAACCTGTCAAGATAAGGGTAGAGTAGAGAGCAGGCCACTCAGCCTGCCCTCCCTCATCAAACCGTACGTGCGGTTTTCCCGCATACGGCTTTCCGATGTTATTCATCGTAAGACATGCGCTGTCACCCACCTCGCTGTAGGCCTCTTGCTTGGCCTTACGATACAGCTTCCTCTGTAGTGTCCTGATACTTGAAGGGGTTAATAGCATCGCGGCAATCCCCATATCCTCCACTCTTCGGTTGCATTAACAAAGCAGGGTCCCTTCCCTCGGGTAAAGGTTATGTTGTCCTTTCCCCTCTAACG
>DAOUSD010000241.1 GCA_030627405.1 Deltaproteobacteria bacterium | reverse complement strand
GCATACGAGAAGTGCGTTTTCAACAAAAAAAAGCAAAAAAAAGCAGGTTCTCAATAGGTTCAGACAAAATATGTTTTGCGACTATTTACTGAATTCACGTTTCCGCCGAAATAACAGCCACTTACACACAATCTTTGCAACTTCTCCATAAGTTCGGGCGCTCATAACCAGATTATTGCTTTGAGCGAAAGACAATGGCTATATAGCCTTTCGGAGTTTAGGCGTCCCGCCAGAGGCGGGATAAAGTGCAGGGTTGTTGACAAACAGTCCTAAACGCTATATTTTTTATACAACAAATAATGACTAAGGAATTCTAATTGGAAGAGATTATTAAAAAAATCCTTGCAGATAGTTTGAAGGCTAAGAAAACATTTGTCAGGGAAAATATACCAAAACTGATCCTTTTGGCCGAGAAGACTGCTGCAGCATTCACCAGCGACCGCAAATTGATGCTATGTGGAAACGGTGGGAGCGCGGCTGATGCCCAGCATATTGCGGCTGAATTTGTCAATCGATATACCTTTGAGCGCCCTCCCCTCCCCGCATTGGCCTTGACTACCGATAGCTCGGTCATTACCAGCATTGGAAACGATTACTCATTTAATGATATTTTTTCCAAGCAGGTGAAAGCCCTGGGAATAGAAGGGGATATTCTCTTAGTTATCAGTACGAGCGGAAATTCCAAAAACCTCTTATCGGCAGTGAATGATGCCCGTAGTCGAGGAATATATACGGCAGGCTTCTTAGGCAGCGACGAAGGGAAACTTGTGAATCTGGTTGACTTAGCTCTTGTGGCAAATACTGAATCGACCCCCAGGATCCAGGAGACGCATATCCTGGCCGGTCATATCCTGTGCCATCTGGTCGATTACATACTTTTCCAAAGGCATTTATCGGATAAATAGGACTTCACAATGACTAAATGGACACCCATATCGTTGGATGAAATAAAATCCTATCCCCTGAAAAAAAGGCCCAGCAAGGTAAAAATCGATGATTTTGGCCATGCGTGGCAACCTGGGGGTTCTATGAACCGGTGGTTGGAATCGTTGCCAAAGATTCTTGCTGGAAATGATTTTACTGAAATCGTTGATCGATTTGTACGCGCTGCAGCCTCTGGCAAGACAATTATACTGGCTATGGGCGCCCATGCCATAAAGGTTGGCCTTAACCCGATTATTCTGGACCTGCTGAATCGCCGTATCCTCAGTAGCATTGCCATGAATGGCGCAGGAATCATACATGATGCGGAGGTGGCCATGGTTGGATGCACCTCGGAAGACGTGGCAGAGCAAATCGGAACCGGGAAATTTGGCATGGCAGAAGAAACAGGAGCGCTCCTTAATGCAGCTATTTCAGAGGGAGCAAAACAGGGCCTGGGTATTGGCAGATCGGTAGGTGCCATGTTGATCAGGGAAAACTTCCCTTACAACCGTTACAGCCTTCTGGCGAAGGCCTTCGAACTCGATATTCCTGTAACGGTTCATGTGGCAATTGGAACCGATATTATCCATTTTCATCCCAATGTGGATGGGGCATCCATCGGTGAGGCATCTCACCTGGACTTTCGCATATTCGCCCGCCTTGTTTCCACATTGGAGGAGGGGGTTCTCATTAATCTTGGGTCTGCTGTGATCCTGCCGGAAGTTTTCCTTAAGGCCCTGACCCTTGTAAGGAACCTGGGATACCAGGCAAGGGACTTTACCACCGTTAATATGGATTTTATTCGACATTATCGACCAATGACCAACGTGGTCCACCGGCCTACCCTGGATGGAGGCAAGGGTTATAATCTCGTGGGTCACCACGAAATCATGTTTCCCCTGCTGGCCGCGGCGGTCATAGAAGGCCTGAAAGAAGACTAAAGGAGTGAAGCGATATGCCCATTTATGAATATAGATGTTTAAACTGCAACGAAGAATTTGAGGCCCTCATTTTTGGCGATGACGATAAAGTGTCCTGTCCCCATTGTAACCGGGACAAACTGGAACGTCTCATGTCAGCCTGTGGCTTTAAGAGCAGCGGAAGTTTCACACCCTCTTCCGGCTCATCTGATTGTTCTTCCTGCTCAAGCACAAATTGCAGCAGTTGTCACTGAGAGGTAGTTGAGTGGTTAAGTCGTTGTTATAATAATCATATCCATTATTTGCTTGAAAATTGGACATTCGGTGTTTGAAAAGCTGTAACATCTGGAAATAATAGTAATTGTTTTCCTACTCAACCACTTAATCACTCAACTACTCAACGAGGTCTGAGTCAAAGGCTATTTATTATCTGTTGTATTGATGAAAAAGTGCGGATCCAGGGTGAAAATTTGCGGAGCTCCTGCGGCAATTTTTTCATGGCTGACGATGCTTCTTTTCTGGTAGGATATACACTATAGAGCAAAGGGTACCAGTCTTTTTTTCGATAGAGAGTTTTATAATATGCAACCTGATTAAACAACTTGTATTTCTTTACGAATTTATGAATAGATTTTTCATTCTGCAGGCCGACAAGCTGTATTGTATAATATGACGGATTCTGGGCAAGTAGCCAGCTTTCACGATGGATTCCTTTAGCCTTTTTTGATTTCTCTAAAACAGTTTTTTCTTGTTTTTCCTTTTTTTGAATAAGATCAGGGGATTTAATTTTCTTTTTTTCAGCCTGGGCTTTTGATTTACCATCCAGAGCATTTGGTTTAAAAGATACAGAAGGGTCGGTTTTGCTCAATTTATTCTCTGGTTTGTCAAACGACTGCATAGCTTTTTCAGAGCCTTTTGAAGAAACCACAGGAGCAGGAGAGACAGCCGGAGCGGGCGGCCTTTTAGAAGTTTTTTTCCTGCTGTTTAAAACCCGGATTTTAGGACCGGTTATACCTTCAAAGGGAATATTTGAATTTTTCTCTTTGAAGAAAAAAAGAAACAGAACCAGGCTGAGCACTACAATAAAACCTGTAATTATGAAAAAGGATTTTTTTAAATGGGGAAGTCGTATGGATCGAGAAGTGGGCTTTTCCCCTGAAAGCCTGTTTAAAAGAAGCGTGTGCGCTTTTTCATTAATGCGACCGGGAAGACCGTATGCAGCTTTATGTATAGACTTTATGTCAGCGGGCTTAAAAGGATTTTTCCCGGTGAGCCCAGCAATCTTGAGTCTGTGGAAAAGGTAATCGTGCGTTTCCGTTTCGCTTAATAGGGACATATGCACCTTATTTACAACTGTTTCTCTGGTGAAAGGCGCAGAAAGGGAGGCCATAGTTGCATTGATACTTGGTTCGCTAAAGAGAATCAGACGCTTTAGTTTACGGCTGCCCCCTGGAGCAAGAGCATCCTTTAAAAGATACTGTAATTCAATTCCAGTCAGTTCATGAGCATCGTCAAATATAACAATCGGAAGCTCATCATCGGGCAGTATAAAAGCCTGGTGCGCATTGAGGTTATCAAGAGATGGCGAGTTGTCAGAGGTTGTTGTAGAATGTGCACGGATTCTGCATGTGCTCCAGTTTCCTTTATCAGAAATAAGAAACTGGTTGAGCATCGTGGTTTTACCGCTGCCTTTTTCCCCAATAACAAGAATAAGGAAGTCACGGCCCTGAATCAGGCGTCTTAAAACGTTCAGTCTTTGAACAAAGGGCGGAAAGGCATAAAAAAATGTATTGTCAACCTCAAGTGAAAACGGGGCCTTTTTAAGCCCTAAAAATGTTTTATAGAATTGGTCGGGTTTAATTTTTAAAACTCCGTTTTAAATACCAGGTTTGTATTGAACTCGCATCTACCAAAATCTTTTATGCAAACCTGTAAATGGAAAAATTGAGCTGTGATTAAACCTAAATTGAGCGATTTTTTGCGAAGATATGTGCTGAGATCTTGATGCATAAGGATTTGCAGAAACCGCAGGCATACCCGTGGATATGTCGAGGAATTTTGCAAAGCCATTATGCGCAAGAGATCGGTGCAGATCAAGTAAAAAACCGCTCAATTTAGGTAAAAGGATAAACTCAAGCCATAACATTCTATTTTTCTAACTGATATTAATACTCTTTTTTCTTTAGGCTCACTTATGCGCGAGTTTCAGACGTTCTTAAATTTAATTGTCCGTTG
>DAOUSD010000171.1 GCA_030627405.1 Deltaproteobacteria bacterium | reverse complement strand
TTATGTCTTTTGACTGTGACAAATTTGTATTACCTTTTATGCTGGTTGTTGGTCAATGGGGGTTAGTGGGAACAAAATCGAATGTTGTCAATTGAATACTTGTGCAATCGCTTTGCTCTGTTTTTTTAAAAAAAGGTTTAAGCTCAATTTCAATTCCCCTGCTCATCCACCAACTCCGGCAAGCCTCTCAACCCCAAGCACTCAAGCAACCCATTCAAACCTTCTCTTACCGACCAAAGCACACCATTTTTCAGCATCAACGCCTTTGCATCCTCAGTAAAACCGTCGTGAGCAAAGAACCATAATCTCAAAATCTGAAGTCCTTCACCCACTTCCTGTTTTACAATGTTTCCCTTCCGCATCAAAGATTCTACCTCAGCCCGGCCTACCTTTCGGCCTATCCACCACTTGCTCTCACATATCCAGCGTTCTTTGCCTGCGCCGCCCTCCACGTCTATTTCCATGCCCCTGCCACCACCAAGTCTGCTTCGCTGCTTTACATAACTGAAGTGCCACGGCAGGGTAATATCCTCTTTGCTATGGAAAAATTTGCCTGACAGGGTTTTGTTTTGTCCTGTCCAGAGGATTTGAGCTATATATACCTCTGCAAGATAACCCCGATGGTCATGAATGCGACGCTTTATAGTCTGATACTGAGTTCTTAAATCGTTTTGCACCGTAGCTCTATCTTGACCCTCTACCTCAATCCTGCCCCACACCTTCAAGAACTCAAGCAGGATCGGATCATCTATCTTTTTGAACCATCCTCCAAGTTCCATGTACTGAAGAAGATCGCCTCTGGAGAGTTTTATCAGTACATCCCTGATGGTCTCCATTGGCACAACTTTTCCTTCACGCTCGGCAAGTTCTTTTTGAATTCTATCAAGATCAAGCCGGTCTCCTTCTTCCAGGGCAGAAAGATAAAGCACCCACTTGGTAATACCGTATTCATTAATACGTTCTATCCACTTTGTTACCTGGTCGTTCAATTCAGCCCAGATAAAACCGGAAGAAAGATCAACCGCCAGGATCTCGTTTAGTGTTTCTTCGCTTACAATCGACTTATCCTGTTCTGCTGCCTGCTGGATTACCCCTGTAATATAAAAAGGATTCCCTCCACAGCGATCCGCCAGTACCGGCAGCATCTTTTCCTCTATTCTCACTCTGTGATAACTGGAAGCATTGAACGCTAACTGCGCCCCCCAATAGTTGGTCATCGGTTCAATCGGATGGCTGCGGAACCTCCCAAAAAGCGAACCCCGACCAAGTATCTCTTTTGCCAGAATACTCATGGCAGAACCGGTAACAAAATGAGGACATGTGGGAGATTCTACGGCTTCCTGCATAAAACCGACTATGCTGAAGTTGTATTGTGGAAGACGGGTGTTCTGGAATTCATCCAAAAACATAACAATAGTGCTCTCGTCCCGGTCAGAAACCCTCCTGGGAAGAGTCACGGCCTTGTCTTCAGGTGTGGTGACGTCCTTTTTTTGAAGAAACCGCATAAAATTGAGAGCACCCGCGAGCCCTTCAGGAACTTCAAGACGGGCTTTGATCAATTCCGAAAGGCCGTCCCTGCTTACTGAGTCAGGAGACAGAATGGAAGGTTCTCTCAATCGAAATGCCGCATACCACCGAAGGAAATTCTCTACATATCCAATAGCAAACTCCCACCGGTCAAGCGGTTCATCTTTAAAGCTGTAATAGACCGGCACAACCGCCTTTGGATCCAGATGATCCTGCTTAAAAAAAAGACGGTTCACGACCCGCTTGAATATCTCGGTCTTTCCCATGCGACGCTGACCCAATAAAACAGTGGACATGGTCCTGCGGCCTATAGCATCAAGAGCTGCATGATAAAAATATTCCAGATGTTCCTCGCGATCCGTATAGACTTCTTCGGGAACCAACGAACGAATAGCCCAGTTACTGTTTTTCTTTTCCGCAACAAGTTGTTCGTTACTAGTATTCATTATGCCTCTAAGTAATGTTAAGCGATGTAATTGTCAAATCCTTCCAGAAAAGGCCCTTGCAATTCTTTCTGATTAGCCACGGACACAAGGCGGGACACTTTAAATTGCTTTGGTCCTCAAATGGTCATTCTCAAGAAAAATCTTCCAGATTTTCTTTACGTTCTCACGCAGATCAATAAATTCAGTATCAGGTACTTTAGCGGGTTTTTTCTGAAGACTGAAACTGTGAGCGGATGCTCTATATTCCAGATAGGCTTCTTTAAGGAAACGCGCCGTAGAATCGTCCACTATCTTTGTCTCAATCAATGTTTCCAAAAGGCGCACAATGTCTGTCCATCGGGCAAGTTCATTATATTCGCTGGATTTCAAAAGTACAAGATACTGAACTATAAACTCAATATCAACCATACCTCCCTTGTCCTGCTTGAGATCAAAAAATCCTGGCTCCGGGCTTAAAAGCTCCTTGCGCATACGTTCCCGCATGTCCCTGACCTCCTGCTGAAGCCTGGTTTTGCTGCGTGAAAGAGTAAGCACCTCCTTGCGTATCTGTTCAAAATACCTCGCCAGATTAATATCTCCGCTTACAGCTCTTGCCTTAACGAGGGCCTGATGTTCCCAAGTCCAGGCTTTTTCAACCTGATATTCTTTAAATGCTTCAATGTGACAAGCCAGGGGCCCGGAGCTTCCGCTTGGGCGCAACCTCATATCTGTTTCATACAGGCTTCCTGCAGAAGTATGCGCGGTTAGAATATGAATAACTCTTTGCCCCAGGCGGGCAAAAAATTGAGCGTTATCTATTGGACGTATTCCGCCTTTTGTTTGTCCTTTAGTCCCTGCATGAAGAAAAACCAGATCAAGATCGCCGCCATAACCGAGTTCAATACCACCCAGCTTGCCATAGGCTATAACAACAAAACCCCTTTCGCTTGTCTTTGCGTCAAGATGGCAGGTGGGCTTTCCATGTTTTTTAATTAAATAATTCCAGGAAAGTTCAAGAACCTCATTAATTATTGTCTCGGCAATCCCGGTAAGATGGTCGCTGACCCTCATAAGGGGAAGGGCATTTGTAACATCCGCTGCCGCGACACGCAATATATTGATTTGTTTAAAAATACACAATTCTTCAATTTGATATTCAAGATCCTGAGCAGGTATATGCTTCAGTTTTTTTCTTATCTCATTTATAATATCAGATTTTTCAGGCGGTATATATAGAGTGCGGGCATCAAGCAATTCATCCAGAAGTACAGGATGACGCGCCAGCAAAGAAACTATCCACGGACTTGCATTTGAAAGTCTAACCAGATGAACAAGAGCATCAGGATTCTCCAAAAGAAGAGCTATGTAACAGGTTCGCCTTTCTATTACTTTGATCAAATCGATTATACGGCTTAAAACAAGATATGGTTGTTCGGATTTTCCGACTTCCTTCAACACAAGCGGGATAAGCTTATCGAGCCGTTTTCGCCCTTTATCGCTCAGTGACCGTGTTTCCGGATCATTACGAAGATGTTCCAACAAACGCAATACTTCATCCGGCCCGTCAAATCCAGCATTAAAAAGCACTTTATTGCTATGGTCATTTTCTATCAGATCAAGCCATATATTTTTTAATTCACTATCAATTTTTTCGCCTTTTGTCTCAAAATCTTCAGTGGCAAGCAATTTATTAAAATGATAGTGGACACTTCCCATCTGCCGTTTAAGCTCTAAAGCAAAAAACTCCCATTTATCAAACCCCATGGATGCTGCAAGACGTGCTTTCCCGACAGGATCCGACGGAATTTTATGGGTCTGCTGATCAGAAAATTCCTGAAGCCGGTGCTCTGTATTTCGCAAAAACTCATATGCCTCTGTAAGATCATTGCAAACATCCTGTGGAATGTACCTCCTGTCAGCAAGGATTTTTAACACATTCAGAATACTACGCTCCTGAAGAACAGGCACTACTCCCCCACGTATAAGCTGAAATATCTGTCCGAAAAATTCTATCTCCCTTATACCTCCGGGACCAAGCTTAACATTTCTTTCCATTCCCTTATGACTTACTTCAAGAGATATTTTGTGCTTCATATCCCTTAAAGATTCATAAACTCCAAAATCAAGGTATCTACGAAAAACAAAAGGCTTAAGTCTGTCCCAAAGTCTTCTGCCTGCTTCTCTGTCACCGGCCGACACCCTTGCCTTGATCCAGGCATAACGTTCCCATTCCCTACCCTGTCTCTGATAATAATCTTCCATGTTGTCAAAACTCATAACCAAAGGCCCGCTTTCGCCAAAAGGCCGAAGCCGCATATCAACACGAAAAACAAGTCCGTCCGGAGTGGTTGCGCCAATAACATTTACAAGACGTCTGCAAAGGAGTACAAAAAATTCTTCATTGCTGATCGACTTTGATTTACCTTTTGTTTTCCCGGCTTCACTATATGCAAAAATCAAATCAATATCTGAAGAAAAGTTAAGCTCACGCGCTCCAAGTTTACCCATACCAAAAACCACAAGATATTCTTGAGAGCCGTCAGCTCGCGTAGGATTGCCGTATTCAGAACAGAGAGATTTATAAAGAATTGAAAGAGCCTCTTCTAAACATGCATCTGCAAAGTTTGAAAGATCAGCCATAGTTTCCAAAAGATCCGCCCAGCCGGCAAGATCCCTCCAGGCAATTCTTACTTTCTCACGAAGTCTGAAACGACGAAGCATACTGGAAATATTATTATTTTCTTTTACCTCGGAAAGAAAGATTTTAAGCTTATTATTATATTCACCCTTTGCGTACCGTCTTTTAATATCGCCGCTTATAATGAGATCAGCCAACATCTGTGGATTGCGTATGCAGCTTCCGGCAACAAAATCACTGAAAGCAAAAACCTTTTTCATAACAGCAAATATTTCAGGATAATGCCTGATTTCGACCTTTGCATTCTCCGCTGCGGCTATAAAGGCATCCAGCTTATTCTTTGCTTCTTCTGCCGGTTCTACTGGTAAATCATTTACTTGTTTCATTTTTATCAATATGATAAATATAATATT
>DAOUSD010000279.1 GCA_030627405.1 Deltaproteobacteria bacterium | reverse complement strand
TTAATCACCCATCGGGTGAAATGTTATTATTTAATAACATCTTGATATAGTTTGACTAATAGCTAAAAGCTAATGGCTAATCGCTCATTTTAGGTATTAATAAATTAACCCTAAAAGCTGATTAGGAGACAAAGATGGCAGATAAACATGATAAGGCATTTATTCTTTGGTTTGATGATATTTTAATCGAGGACATTGCTCTGGTTGGCGGCAAGAATGCCTCGCTGGGTGAGATGTATCAGAAACTAACCTCTAAAGGCGTTGCTGTTCCTCATGGTTTTGCTATTACATCTTATGCTTACAGGTATTTGATTAAAACAGCGGGAATTGAAAATGATGTAATAGATGCCCTGGCTGGGCTTGATACCCATGACATGAAAAATCTTCAGGAACGCGGCAAGAAGGTCAGAGGCATTATCAGAAATGCCGAGTTTCCGGATGCCCTGAGGCAGGCCATTGTTGAGGCCTATAAAAAAATGGAAGAGGAATATGGTTCAAATGTGGATGTGGCGGTCCGGTCGTCTGCTACAGCGGAAGATTTGCCGGACGCTTCTTTTGCAGGTCAACAGGAGTCTTTTCTTAATATCAGAGGTGTGGATGCCCTTGTTGAAAACTGCCGGAAATGTTTTGCAAGCCTGTTTACCAACCGCGCAATTTCCTATCGCCATGACAAGGGATTTGGACAGTTTGATGTTTACCTTTCCATTGCCGTTCAGAAAATGGTTCGCAGTGATACGGCCTCATCCGGCGTTATTTTTTCAATTGACACAGAGAGCGGTTTTAAGGATGCGGTTTTTGTCACCGGTTCCTGGGGCCTTGGCGAAAACGTAGTGCTTGGCGTTGTTAATCCCGATGAATATTACGTCTTCAAGCCCACCCTTAAAAAAGGGAAGCGGCCGATTGTCAGCAAGAGGGTGGGAAGTAAAGAACTTAAAATGATTTATAATTCAGATCCCCATGACAAAAAAACAGTCAAAAATATAGATACCACTCCTGAGGAGCGGGGAAGCTATATATTAAGTGATGACGAAATTATCCAACTGGCCAAGTGGACCTGTATTATCGAAGATCATTATCAAAAACCCATGGATATTGAATGGGCCAAAGACGGTGACGGCGTTAACTCAGGGACCGGCAAGCTTTATATTCTACAGGCAAGGCCGGAAACCGTGCATTCACAAAATTCATCAAAAAGAGTTCTTAAAACTTACGTGCTGAAGGAAAAGGGCAAAGTCATTGCATCAGGACAGGCTGTTGGGGCTATGATAGGTCAGGGGGTAGCGCATATAATTAAGGATTCAGCCCATATTCACGAGTTCATGAAAGGCGAAGTTCTGGTTACCGACATGACCGATCCCGACTGGGAACCAATTATGAAAATAGCAAGCGCCATAGTTGCCAACCGCGGCGGAAGAACCTGCCATGCTGCAATAATTTCACGTGAACTGGGAATTCCATGTGTAGTCGGCACTGTAGATGGTTCCGAAGTAATAAAAAATGGAAGCGAGGTGACTGTTTCATGTGCTGAAGGTGAAACCGGTTATATATATGAGGGATTTTTGAAGTTTGAAATAGATAGACTGGATCTTGACACATTGCCTCCCACAAAGACAAAGATAATGATGAATGTTGGTATTCCGGAGAGGGCCTTTACTGAGTGTCAGATACCCAATGATGGTGTAGGCCTGGCCAGGGAGGAATTTATTATTAATTCTCATATTGGTATTCATCCCCTGGCTCTTTATTATTTCGACGATCTAAAAGCAAAAGCTAAATCTGATGAAAAGATCGCAGAAATTGTAACAGAAATTGAAGCTCTTACTACTGCTTACCCGGATGACAAGAAGCAGTTCTTTATTGATAAACTGGCCGAAGGCGTTGGTCGTATCGGCGCTGGTTTTTATCCCAAGGATGTGATTGTACGATTATCAGATTTTAAGAGTAATGAATATGCAAATCTGGTAGGCGGTACTCTGTACGAGCCGCATGAAAGCAATCCCATGATTGGCTGGCGTGGGGCCTCACGTTATTATGATGAAAAATATAAACCGGCCTTTGAGCTTGAATGTAAAGCCTTGCTCAAGGCCAGAAATGATATGGGGCTTACCAATATCAAACTGATGGTTCCTTTCTGTCGTACTCCTGAGGAAGGCCGTAAAGTAATAGATGTTATGAAGGAATTCGGACTTGTCCAGGGCGAAAACGAGCTGGAAGTATATGTAATGTGCGAAATCCCAAGTAACGTAATTTCAGCCGAGGCTTTCAGCGATGTCTTTGACGGATTTTCCATTGGTTCCAATGATTTGACCCAGTTGACTCTAGGGTTGGACCGGGATTCGGATCTTGTGGCTCACATTTTTGATGAACGAAACGAAGCGGTTAAAACTATGGTTCGCATGGTTATTGATGTGGCCAAGCGCCGCGGAAAAAAGATTGGTATTTGCGGCCAGGCTCCCAGTGATTTTCCTGAGTTTGCCACTTTTCTTGTAGAGTGTGGAATCAATTCCATGAGTCTGATTCCTGATACTGTTATAAAAACCAGGCTGGCGGTAGCTGAAAAAGAAAGAGAGCTTGGCATTAAAGCCGATTAAGCAAAATTTTATAACTTATCGACAGGAGAACATCATGGCGCTTTTTCTGGTTCGGCATGGCAAGAGCTTGCCCAAGGATAAAGATGCCGCCAAGGGACTTTCTGAAGAAGGAATTTTAGAAATTGAGCATATTGCGGGGGTTGCAAAAAAATATGGGGTTAATGTTTCCCGTATCATGCATAGCGAGAAAAAGAGAGCGCTCCAGACGGCAGAAATATTTGCATCAGCCCTGAAACCGGACGGCGGCATCCAGGAAATTAAGGGAATTAATCCTCTGGATGATGTGGCTGCTTTTGCCGATAAAATTGAGATCAGCGATAATTTAATGCTTGTCGGCCATTTACCCTTTATGCAAAGGCTGACTTCCTACCTGATAACCGGATCCATCGAAAAACCTGTGTTCAAGTTCCATAACGGCAGCATACTATGTATGGATAAAAATTCGGAAGCCGTCCAGACATGGTTTATAAAATGGGCACTTATGCCACATCTCAGATAACAATATGGTTTCATATATCAATTATCCTTTTTTTACCCATCTATAGACTCGACTCCTAACATTGCAAAGGAGCTTATTATGAAAACTGTAAAGCTATTGTTAATATTGACAACCTTGACGATGCTGAGCGGATGTGTTCTTACCAAACTTGTTTCTGTCCCAATGCGACTTGGAGGCGCTGTGATTTCGATAGTTCCTGTTGTTGGAAATACAGCACATGATGCAATCGACAAAGCTGCTGAAGTTGTCGACGAAATTCCTATATGATTATACCTAAGTTAAGCGATTAGCTGTTAGCAATTAGCCGTTAGCTCTTATGAAATATGCATTTGTATAATTATTTATTAATCACCCATCGGGTGAAATGTTATTATTT
>DAOUSD010000010.1 GCA_030627405.1 Deltaproteobacteria bacterium | reverse complement strand
TGATACAATATACTCCAGGCAGACTATCTTTTGTACTTGCAATAGGTTGGCGTGTCCAAAGAATCTTAACAGCATTGCCACTTTTTTCATCTTTAGATACTTCTATTTTATAATGCTTTGCTGCTTTGGAATATTGCTGTTTTAGACGGCCTATTTTTTCCAGAACTTTATCGTATTTTTTTAGACATCCTTTTTTATGCAAACCTGCCTCAAGCTTGCTAACAGCCTCTTCAAAGCGTATGGTAAAACGATCATTAATGGCCTGTTCTTTCTTTTCCCGCTTTGTAGAGTGACAATACAACAGAACCTCATCGTTTTCTGAATCAACAACTTTTTGCACCTTTACTGTGCAGTCATTGTCTTGTTTTACTACGACTGCTTCATCTTCATTAAACTCCCGATGACGCTTTCGGCTAACTACAATATAAGGATAACAGTTTTTCTTGAGCCATTTAATATTATCTTCAGTGGCAATCCCTGCATCCATTACTATAGTCGCTTTTGAGGGTTCAAACAGTTCCGGGGATAAATTCTTTCTTTCCAACCCCTTAATCATTTTTGCCAATGTTGACGGTTCACTTACGTTTCCCTCAAATACTTTGCTGCGCTTGGGAAAGCCACTGCTGTCCAGCACCAAGGCCAGAGTTACCAAGGGGCAATCAGAACGTTTCTCTTTGGAATGTCCACGTTTCCCCAGCTTATTTGCTTTACTACTGCCTTCAAAATAGGTGTTAGTTAAATCATAAAGGTTTATTGTCTCTTGAAATCCGAACAAATTCTTTTCTTGTAAATATAAATGGTTTTCTATGGCTTCCTTATTATTGAGAAGCTGATCAGAGATTTTATACATTTTGTATAGATTAATGTTGTTAAAATCATAATCAATTAATTCACCCAATCCTGAAACATTCCGGAGCCAGTAATGAGTTGCCAGTTCGCTGCCTGGTTGACACATGCGACCGATTATTGTTCCGGCAGCAGCCGCAAGCTGGGGACCATTGAATCCAAGGGTTTTGAGTTTTTCACCAAGCTCCAAAAAATCAAACGCCGCAAGTGCCACATGTTCACAGCTTACGCTGCGTGGTCTAAGCATTTCCAGGCTGTTTACATCTACCTCATGGTAGTCCGGCTGATCATTTTCAGCTTTATTTTTCTGCTGAGCCTGAATAATTTTAGCTGCATAATTTTGAGCAAGTTCCTCTATTTCTTCAGAAATCTTAAAAAAACTTTGCTGGCTGCTTATGATCTCCTGAATCCGTGAAGATAGTTCTGACCATTGATCCCGCGGTAGAGAGAAGCCTGTACCAAGATTGATCAATGTGTGCTGACGAACTCCTTTTGCAGTTCGTTCGGATTGAACCAATCTATAGGTATAATATTGTCTGCCGTCTTTTCGGCTTTTTATGGTGGTTCTTCTAATATACATGGAACTTAATATAGACACATGTATATTGATAGTCAAGCATTTTCTTTATTTTATGGCACTACATTGAGCAATTATGCAAACTTGTTTCGTATTGTATTGATTTTATTAAGAGGATATTTTGTGGTGCCATAAAATATCCTCAAAAATGCTGTTTCTTTGTGTTTTTTCGCAAAGATGGGTTAAAGATATTCTTTGTGGGGTCCAAGCTGCGTGCTCATTTCTTCGACTTGAGAATCATAAAAAGATTTATCTTACGAGGGTTCTGGCACATAAACAATGGTTTGGTCGCTAAAAATTATTTTTGTCTCATATTTCTTATGCTTCTTATAACAATCTTTAAATATAGACGATTCAATTCCAAAAAGTTTTTTTAGGTGGCTATTCAAACGCTTCGCTTTTTCAGGAAGTGCTTCTATTACCGACTCACGACAACCATAATTTTGGGGAACTATGCCTTGATTCACTGCAAACCGCCTGAGAGTATCCCACACCTTTTTTTCTTTATCACCGGACCTTTTATCGGCCATTCCAAGCTCATGGTATGTGTATCTACCTTTGCCTTGAGGTGTTTCAATCCTTACGGTATTATTGTCAATCAGCGTAATTTTTACATCCTCCCATTTTGTGCCTGCTTCACAAGGAAATGGTTTAACTTTTTCCGGTTTATTCGATTCACATAAACCATGGTTTTTCTCAAACCCTAAAACGTCCTCGGTTTTAAAAACCCACCTCCTGGCTTTTCTGATCTGTTTTGCAGCTTCTCTTTTATCGCGGGAGAGAGTAAAGCTTTTCTGAATATAGTCGTTAAGCTGCATGATATAAGAATTGTATAATGCTTGAGCCTTTCGCTTTGTTTGCCGGCCAGAGTAAACAAATCCAGAATCCCTTCTTTGGTTGACACGTTGCTTTTTTTCCTGTTGTTCAACAGTAAGGGGCGGGGTGTACTTGGAGGACGCTATGACCTTCTTTCCATGATCGGTGTTTCGATCAATAATCATATTGCCTGTTGTGGCATCATAAGGCTGAAGAAGCCCCTTTTCTAAATAATCGAAAAGTTGAAAACCTCTTATCTCCCAACGTTCGATTAAATCATTTCCAGAAAATTCAAACTTTGACATGATGCACCCTCCTGAAAAAGTGCTCCTGAAATGTAATGCCAGGGGCAGGCCGATCAGGAATCCGGCTTTTCGGGAGCTACCCTATCCCCAGGCAACCGGGTTTATTATTTGGCATCTCAAGTTTTCAAGCTCATCTCTTGTTGACACCCTCAAAATCAACAACGTTGTTTCCCGATTGAATGACCTGATTAATAATATTCCCTGCAAGATCGGAGGCTTTTTTTAAGGCTTCATCCCGCAAGTGGGCATAACGCTGTGTCATTACAGGGCTTTTATGGGTAAGTAATTTCTGTAATGTGTACATATCAACCTGGCCGCTTGAAGCCAACATAGAAGCATAAGTGTGCCTTAGTCCATGCAATGGCCTAAAGTCTTTGGGGAGGTTCGCTCTGGCCTTGATACGATTAACAGCCTTGCTTATCGTGATCCTCTGCCCCCCGCCTTGCCCTGGAAATACAAACTTGCTTCCTGTTTTTTCATGGGATTTTAGCAGCTTTTTTGCAGGCTCGTTTAAAGGTATTTTTTGATCAGGGCCGCCTTTGGGGTCTCTAATATTAAGAAAGCCTCGCTCAAAATCAACATCCTTCCACCTCAGCTTAAAAAGCTCGCCCCGTCTCATTCCGGTGAAAAGAGCAAGCTTCATTAGATTTGCAGCCTGAATGTTTGTATCCTGATCAATGGCCTCTAATAATTGTGTTAATTGTTCATGTGTTAGGTCTTCTGTTTTAAGATTGTTAACCTGCGGCATTTCAATTCTAAATGGCATTCCATCGCAAATTCCTTTGTTGACGCCGAAGTTCACGATACGTTTTAATAATGCCAGTACATGTTTTACGGTCTGGGATTTTTTGCTTTTCAGGAGTTTGATTCTTAATCTGTCTACATCAAGCTGGATTAAATCTTTAGGCTCTTTATTACCGAATAGCGTTTGCAGGTACATACAATATCGGCCATTATCAGTTTGAAGGCTCTTTGAGTTGGATTTCTGAGATTTATACTCTTGCCATAACCTGTCAATAGTCCATTTGCCCGCCTCTGCTTTCTTTTCGGCTTTCTCGGCTTCACGTTTTTCACGATTAGACAAACCACCCTGCATTCTTTGGACTCTTATCTGAGCAGCCCTGGCAGGTGTCATGTCGTTTTGAAATTGACGGCCAGCTTTTTCATGAACCTGTTTGCCGTTTTTGCGGTACATGATGTAATATATATTTTCCTTTTTTTTCGTTCCCACCGCTGTCCCTTTTATGAAATAGACTCCGGGATAAGCCGTTTTATGTCGTTTTTGTACTGGCATTTTAAAATCCTCCGACAATTTAAATTAAGAATTGTATACCCAACACTATACCCAACACTTTTTATAAATATAGAGGTATTTTTAAGTAAGTCAAGAGAAAGGTTAAGATTAGATATTTATTTAAAACAAGGGGTTTTAGGAAGGTAAAGTAAATGGCGGTAAATATATTTTTATGGCCTCTCACGCCGGAAACCGGGGTTCAATTCCCCGTGGGACCACCAACAATAAAATCAAAGAGTTACAAACAAAATCGCAAACCTTTTTTAATGCCTGAAAACCAAATTCCAACCCCATTTCCAACCTTCAGCCTATATTTTGATAAAAATCGAGGCATGTTGACATAAAAAACCGGCCCTTAATTTAATTTTTGAGCGAACCCTTAGTTTCTTTCATGCATGTCAAACAAATCAGGCAAAACATCAGAGGCATAATGCTTTTCATGAATCGCTTTAATAATTCTATTGAAACCTTTCTTATCCCCCAGCATAATACAGCCTATAATTCGGTCATTATTTATGACTATTTTCTTATAGGTTTTTTCATCTTTGACTATTTTGGACTCGAATTTATTTTCAGGATCTATATCACCTGCTGAAGCCAGATCGAGACCTGTTACCTTAAGGGTATTAGCCATAGTAGTGCCTTTATAGATGGCATTTTCTCCCGACATATTAATTCCAGCTATTTTTCCCTGTTCCATGGCAGCCGGCCAGATACCATAAACTGTTTCTTTGAATTCCGCCACATCACCTGCTGAATATATATCGGCCATTGTTGTACGCATGTACTCATCAACTTTTATTCCTTTATTGTATTCCAATCCTAATATATCAGCCAGCTCTAAGTTTGAACGGACTCCGGCTGAAATGATTATCATATTTGCGGCAAGGACTTCCCCTCCTTCAAGAATAACGCCTGTAGTTGTCTGGTTATCACCAATTATTTCAAGTGTTTTAGCTCCAATCCTGAAGTGGAAACCAATTTCTTCCAATATTTGCTGAAGCCTAAAAGCACTGTCCACATCAAGCTGCCTTGGTAATAGCCTCGGGGAAGACTCAATTACTGTTACTTTTTTACCTAATTTTCTTAGAGCATAGCCGGTCTCAAGGCCTAATAGCCCGCCTCCGATAAGAACTACATTGTCGGTATTTTTGGCATAGGTTGAAATTTCATGTGCATCCTGAATTGTACGCAGGGTAAAAACACCTCTCAGATCATAGCCTTTTATAGGGGGAACAAAAGAATGGCTTCCTGTAGCTATAAGTAGAAGATCGTAATAAAATTTCCGGTTATTTTCCGATACAACCACTTTTTGTTGGGGATCTGCTCCAGCAATTCTGGTTCTTAATTTAAGATCAATATCATTATCTTTAAACCATTGTTGTTTTTTTGCTACTAATGTCTGCTCAGAGATGTCTGCGGAGATATATTCGTTCAGTCTAATACGGTAGTAGAAGGGCAGGGCTTCCCCGGTTACAATTGTAATTTTTCCTTTGACATCCTGTTTACGGATAAATTCTGCAGCAGTTGTGCCCGCAACTCCATTTCCTATTATCAAATATTTTTTAGTCACAGAAACCCCTAATGGATTTACCTTCCAGCCATCTTTTAACGAAATTTTTTGTTATGCTTATATTAATATTTGCTTTTTCTGAAGACTTATTCAGAGGCTCCATTATCTCATGCACTTTACCCTCGTTTCCCATAAGTGCATAAATTTTTATGCTTCGATTAAAAAAGTTTACTGCAGGTTCGTATTTATCCTGATTGTAATAGACTGTCCCAATTGCAGCCAGATCATCTGCAATTCCTTTAATGTATCCTGAAGATTGATCGGCAGATAAAGCTTCTTTAAAATATTCAACAGCATTTTCAGAGCGCTTTGTTTCAAACATAAGATTCCCTAAAACAAAATTGATTGCTGCCTTTTCTAAAAGGTTTGAAGTTTCAACTTTTTTACAAGCTTTTTTTAATATATCTTCGGCGCGTTTGAATTCTTTTTTTCTGATAAGGAGAATGCCTTGATTTTTTAGCAATGTTACAGAAAGCTTTTTGTTATTTTTCGCCAAGTTTTCTGCAAGGCTTAAAACATTAGATGCTTCTTCAAGCCTGCCGTCTTCTATTAATGCAGCACTTTTGTTTGAAAGAGCCTGAACAGCACCTTCAATGTCATTAATATATAAAAATATACGGCAGGATTCATCAAAAAATTGTGTGGCAGACGAAATACAGCCGGTTTTTCTGTAAACATTGCCTAAGTTGTTCATACTCATGGCAACACCTTTTAAATTGTCGGAAAAGACAAACAGCTCGTGCGCTCTTAAAAAGTGTTTAAGTGATCGCTCGTAACATCCCTTTTTATACAGATACGTCCCTTTTTTTATTTCTTTAATACCTGAAATAGTTGTATCGGATTTTTTTACTACATGATTACTTCCGGCGCATGCGGAGAGTATCGTTATGGACAGCAAAATAATTATTATACGGCGTGTTTTCATATTGGATTTTTCCGAAATTCTAATCTTCGTGCCCCTTCGTGTCGTGGTTTAATTTTTCCTTATAATTCTGACCGTTTCAAAAAGCGCAGTTTATAGCCGTGCAACGTATAAACCAAAATTTATTCAGCCCATTACCCGCTTGGCGTTGACAAAAATTAAGGGCGCGGAACCTGAGTTATTTATACTATCATGGAATATGAAAGTCAAAACCAAACAGTATAATTCGGGTTCACATCTAATTCACATCTAAACAGTATCACCCCATTAAATGGCGGGCACTCGACACATTTCCTGCTCAATCACTCGACCATGAATAATGGTTTCGCAAAAAATGTCAAAAAATATCAAATTTTGACTGACAGGCACTATTTTCAGGATAAACTCAATGATTTTTTTGTTAAACTGATTTTGCCTCCATCCTTGATAACGATTTAGTTCTTTTAAATTAATTGGTTACGCTATGCCAAAGCAGTTTTGGCTCGATTCTTGCTTTCCTATTTCATAAAACATAAAAGATTTGCACCATGAGAAAAATTCAGATGAAGGGAGGCAAATTATGTCCCGTAACACTCTTACAGAAACGCAGTTTTTCAGTTTAGTCAGCACTATCGCCTGCAAACACGGTTGCCTGCTTGTAGATATTGATGACAACAAATGCATTATAAATATTTCCGGACCTTCGGAATCAGAATATACCTGCGCTATCGAACTTGAGAAGATATTGGGACAATACACGGCTGATCCGCACCCGTCAGAGTTCGGAGCAATAGAGAATTATCTCGGTTTGGAAAGTATTGTAACATAACTGATGAAAAAGACTACCAAACAATCATCCTTTCAGGATACAACATGGAGGCTGAGATTTGATGATGTATAAGAACATCGGTTTCGTTTCAACACGTTTTGCCGGTACAGATGGTGTCTCTTTAGAAGCAAGCAAGTGGGCGGAAATTTTTGAAAAAAATGGACACCGCTGTTTCTGGTTTGCCGGAGAACTGGATAGAGACCCTGAAAAGAGCTACTTCGTACCCGAAGCTCATTTTCATCATGCACAAAACAAATGGATCAATGAACGGATTTTGGGAAAAAGAAAGAGAGAACCTTGTTTAACCGAATTGATTCACGCTGTAAGATCCATGTTGAAATCCCATCTCCATAATTTCATTGAACAGTTCAATATTGATCTTTTGATTGCCGAAAATGCTCTCACTATTCCGATGCATATCCCACTTGGGCTGGCATTGACTGAAACCATTGTGGAAACGCAGATTCCTACTATTGCCCACCATCATGATTTCCACTGGGAAAGGATACGTTTTTCAGTAAACGCAGTAAGCGATTACATTCGCATGGCATTCCCTCCCAACTCGCCTAATATAGAACACGTAGTTATTAATTCTGCTGCCAGGGAAGAGCTGGCGCTGCGCACAGGTATTTCGGCAACCATCATTCCAAATGTTCTGGATTTTCAAAATCCACCCGTAGTTGATAAAAAACGTGGCGAAAGATTCCGGAAATCCATTGGTTTAAAATCCGACGACATAGTATTTTTGCAACCCACCCGCATTATAAAAAGAAAAGGCATTGAACATGCCATTGAGCTTGTTAAAAAACTTAATGGAGTCGGAGGCAAGCTTGTTATATCCCATGAAGCAGGAGACGAAGGCTTTGAATATGCAGAATGGATTAAAGAGCATGCTCTGGAACATAATGTCGATCTTCACCTGGTAAATATTCGCGTTGCGGATCCCTGGAACAATAATTCAAAACCTGATGGATATTCTCTTTGGGATATTTACCCACATGCCGATTTTGTTACTTATCCCAGCCTTAATGAGGGGTTCGGAAATGCTTTTCTTGAAACTATCTACTTTAAAAAACCCATGATGATCAATCGTTATGCCATTTTTGTTAGAGATATCGAACCACTGGGTTTTGATATAGTCTCTATGGACGGATTTCTCACCAAAAAGACGGTTCAACGCGTAAAAGAAGTTCTCACGTCATCTGAACGAAAAGAGAAAATGGTGAATCATAATTACGAGATAGCCTCCCGTTACTATTCCTATTCCGTGCTTCAGAAGCGGCTCGACTTTATTATGATAAATTTCTTCGGCGAGTCACAGCTTTGCAGCAGGATGGAATCCACGCAACACCCAGCCCATTTGAAGATAGTTCAACATCCTTCATCGCATGCTAATTTCGACCATTCTATTAAGGGTTTTAAGCAAAGCGCAATTTAGTTTTAAAGTTTACTGCTAACTATTATTGTGCTATCAGATAGCTCTTCACTGCTTGAAACTTGAAATTGGAAAGTAGAAATTTGGGAGAGATGAAACTCCGCCCAAAATTGAATATGTTTATCAACAGTACAAAAGAATGAAGGCCAAATTTCCAATTTCCAATTTCAATGTTCCGTAAACGTCAACGCTATCACCCGTGTTCGACAGTGGGACTTATCGGAGATAAATCTTGAGGGTAATATTGATTGCAGCAAGCACACTGTGCGGAAGAATAAGTCCTGCCAAGTTTGGTAGCCACGAAGATCTATTGCATCTCAGGAATATGCGTCTCGAAACTGATGCAAGTATAATAGGTGCCGGAACTTTAAGAGAAGAAAATCCTGAAATAAAAGGGCCTGAAGGTACGGATTTAAAGAGTCGAATCAGGGCCATTGTCAGCGGTTCCGGTCATATACCAATAGAGGGGAAACTTATATTCAACCAGAGCAATCCTCCAATAATTTTTACAAGTCATTTCGCCGCTCAAAAACTTTCTAAAAAAGTGGGAAGTCTCGCAGAGGTGGTCGCAATCCCATCGGGTCCTTATGGCTTATCAATTGTTGCCTTATTAAGGGAACTTGAAAAGCGTGGTGCGTCATCTGTGTTAGTTGAGGGTGGAGGGAAACTCAATTATTCAAGTATTGCAGAGGGTGTTGTTGATGAGATTGTTGTTACTATAACTCCCAATATATCCGGTAATAGAAACTCCGCATCACTTGTTGATGGACCTGTTGATTCAAACTTACCTTTAGTTAATCTTGAACTTTTATCCAGCAGAGTCGGCAAATCAGGGGAAATATTTGCAAGATACAGGGTGAGGAAAGATACATCATGATTAAACAAGACCTTGCCATTCTTTTTTCCGGAGGGACTGATTCGCTTTCTCTTTATACTTTAGCTGCAGTTAGAAAACACTTTGATATTCCTTCTCCACGTGTGATACACCTGCTTTGCATGCTTAACGGCATGTCTCGGTTCCCAACATTTACAATAAATAGATTTAAAATGGCTGAAAAAATATTGAAGTCACAAGTACCTTCAAATGAGCCCTTGACGGAGTCCAATTTTGTCGAACTTGATATGGGAAGGCTTTTGCAGGAGTTATGGCTCGATAAGTATGAAGAGCTTATGCCTAAATATAACGGCAAGAATCTTGTATGTGTTGCCTGCAAACTGGCAATGCATGCCCGTGCAATTATATATTGCGTAGAATATTGTATTCCCCTCCTTCTTGCAGGTTATACGAAAAAACAATCATATTTTCCTGAACAGAGCAAAGCATTTATGACAAGGATTTCTTCTTTTTCAGAATCGTTTGGCATAATAACCCGCTTTCCGATTTATAATGATTTTGATGAGGAAATGATTACAAGACATTTTCTTGAAGACCAAGGTCTCCCTTCAACCGGTGGAGGGGAAAGAAAATGCCTTTTTTCACAAACCCGGACAACTGTAACTGAAAAGGAGATAGGAATTTATTTAGATGATATGATCCCTATTGTGAATAAATATATTGAGAGCAGGCTTGAAGGGAGATTAAAGGACTCGGCCAGGTGTTTCCATTCTGAAATGACATGATAGTCCAATGATAAGCTGCATAATTCCAACCAGAGACAGATGTAACCTGTTAAAAAGAGCCATTGATAGCGTTATTGATCAGGATTCCGATGAGATTGAGATAGTAGTTGTTGATGACGGATCGATTGATAATACTTTTGAACTGGTTAAAAGAGCCTATCCTTTTGTTAAAATTATTAAGACCGAAGGGCTTGGTCCGGGACCTGCAAGGAATGCCGGTATTGAGGCAGCGTCATGGGATAAACTTATGTTTCTTGATTCAGATGACGAATGGTTGCCGGGTCATGCCAACACCCTATCAATGTTAATTGATAAAGGATTTGAAGTAGCATATGGTGTTACCAGGACAGTAGATCAGGTTAACGGCGGCGAGTTTATGATTCCGGAAAATGTTACAGGAGGTTATTATGACTGTTTCTATGATCTTTCCAGATGGTGTTCCATGGTTCCTTCTTCAGTAGCGGTAACAAGAAAAGCTTTTGAAGAAGCAGGGGGATTTGATTCTCATATGCTAGGTGAGGATTGGGCTTTTTTTCTAAAGGTAAGCAGCAAGTTTCCATTTGCTTTTACGCAACGAGTTATAACTATAAGGCACTTACATGAAGGAAGCCTGTGCTGTAAAAATGAAATTTATAGAAAGATTCTTAATATGCTTGAAATTATCAGGGAGGTTTTAGCTTCAATTGAACGATTTGATTCCAATAATTTTGAGTTTATTGACCGTGCAAAACAGATTGTGATTAAAGAGGGTAAACAATGGAGAACTTTTCAGGAGTTTTACGTGGCTCTAAGAAATCAGGGGATGATATAGAGACTTTAATCCCCGACTCAGAACACAGACGTGTGCTTAAAACATGCATAGATATTCCGGAACAGAAACCTTCTTTCTCTTTGCCGATAAATGATGTTGGTATATGCAGAAAGACAGTATGGATAAATTTGCCACAGGGTAAAATACCGTTTGAGACAGATGTTAAAGTAGATTTGCCTTCTTCGATTCGAGGAATTCATATGTCAAGAATTGAGAAGGCAATAGCGGAGCTTTATAATAAAAATTTTGTTGATATTGCAGAGTACGCAGAAAATCTTGTTAAATCTGTTCAAAGTGGACAGAAATGTTCAAAGGCTTTTGTAAAACTTTCCGGCATGATTCCAATGGTTCATAAAACACCGGCGACACGCTTAAACTCAATGGATTCTATACAGATTTGTGCAATTGCAGAGCTTGTGAAAAGAAAAGAATCTGTTTGTAAAATTTTGACGGGTGCAGGATTAACTCATATTACCGCATGCCCTTGTACCCAGGCATACAACCGTGTTCTTTCAGGAAAAAGTGAAGGGATGCCATTGCCGACACATACCCAGAGATCGATAACCTGGCTTACAATTGAAAGAGATAGGGCCAGGCCTAGTTATGATGAACTTATATTATGTCTTAAATCATCTCTTCATTCAACATATGACCTGTTGAAACGTCCTGATGAAGCTGAACTTGTCCTTTTGGCTCATAATGCACCACAGTTTGTCGAGGATACTGCAAGAGAAACAGCAAAGGAAGTTGGTATAAGGTTTGGGGACTTTCTTCCAGAGTCCGTTTTTGTTAAAATAGAATCATACAGTTTAGAAAGTATTCATAATCACGATGTGCAATGCAGCATAAAGACAACAATGGGCGAAATACTGAAAGTGATAACTGTTTAAGATTAAGCATCTTTACTTCTGATAAGCGTATAAAACAGCCCAATATTTTTTTTGTTGGGGCCAGAACCCGTCGTCCTGCCTCTGTGCTCTCTGTGAGCCTCTTAAAAACCGGAATTGTTCGGAGATGGCAGGGCAGGACAAAGAGTCAAATATGCTTGATATTCGGTTTTCCTGGTATTATAATTATATGCAATACCACTCACTCAAAGGATAGGATAATGCCAAAAATAACGAGCAAGGGACAGATAACCATTCCTCAAGTGATAAGAAATAAGTTTGGCTTTATACCAGGAATGGATGTTGAAATCATTATTGAGGGGAACAAGGCGCTTATTGTAAAAAGCAGGGATGAAAACAAATTCATGAAGTGGCTTGGTCGCTGGGAGAAGCGAAGCAGAAGAAGCATTGATCATACGGTTGATCAGCTTCGTGGCAGAACCGATGAATAATATTGTTATCGACACGAATCCTCTTTCAAGAACAACCTTGCCCACATGATGGAATCCCCGTTATTCTCCTTTTTTATAAATCCCACCAGGGAATAACACTGACAGCCGATCTTTTTCCAATAACTTCTTCGCCTCTGTATATAACAAATCCTTTTTCAGAGGTGTTGTTCTTCAGATTGAGCCATGAAAAAATGTTTGTTTTCAATTCCGGGCTGTATGTTTTTGAGGCCTTTATTTCAATGGGCAGCAGTTTTGAACCGATATCAACGATAAGGTCAATCTCATTTCCGGTTTTATCTCTCCAGAAATAAAAAGGGGGTTTTTCTCCCGTGTGGTGCACTCTTTTATAAAGCTCGCTTATAATAAAAGTTTCAAAGATATTTCCCCAAAGAGGATGACTTATCAGTTCATCCGGGTTCCTGATTGATAAAAGGAACGAAAGAACTCCTGTATCCGTAAAATATAGTTTCGGGGTTTTTACAATGCGCTTTTTAAAATTCTTATAATGTGGGGGAAGAACAAAAAGGATACCGCTTGTTTCCAGCAGCGACAGCCATTTCTTTACAGTGGGCTGTGACACACCGATAGAATTTGAAATTGATGTATAGTTGATAAGCTGACCTGACATTGATGCGCAGATTTTCAGGAAATCTTCGAAAAGCTTCAAATTATCAACATTTACAAGGCTGCGAATATCCCTTTCGATATATGTGAGGATATAATTTTCAATCCATTTTCTTGCATCAAGTTTTTTATCATGAATTCTCGGATACATTCCGGTAAAAATCATCCTGTAAATATCAATCTTTTCTACGCCTTTGATATCTTTCTTTTTGATTTTGAATATTGAATCTATATTTTTATCCGGCTTTGCCCCATAAAGCTCATTGAAAGAAAACGGATATAATTGAAACGTTATAATCCTGCCCGCAAGGGACTGGGTAATCTTTTCCATGAGAATGAATTGCTGGGATCCTGTAAGGACATAACTGGCAGGAGATTCATCCAGGTCAACTCTTTCCTGTAAATATGAAAAAAGAGAAGGAACGCGTTGAATCTCATCGAGGATTATGTTTTTCCCATAATCGTCAAGAAAACCGCGTGGATCATCCTGTGCCATATGGCGAATGTCAAGATTTTCCAGTGACAGGTATTTATGGTCAGGAAACATGTACCTGGCCAATGTAGTCTTTCCGCTCTGTCTTGGGCCGACTATAGCAACTACCGGGTATTGACTGGAATATATTCTAATTGAAGTTTCAAGATTTCTTCTGATCACAAGCCAAATCTAAAGTATAATTTTGAATTTGTCAATACCTTTTTGCAAAAGTTTATTGCGTGCGCAAGACCGGCCAGCTCCCGCAGCTTGTAGGTTGGGTTGAGTGAGCGAAACCCAACAAAATGTTTTGTACAACCGATAGTTACAATTCCATTTCCAAAATAAATGAGCAATGATGTTATATTTCATTGCGGTTGCCCCAACGTGTTGATTATTTCATAAAGTCCGCAAATGTTGGGTTTCATACCTCAACCCAACCTACCCGGCTAATGTACCCGTTCCTAAGCGGACTTCGGAAAAAGCCTTGACACCAATTATTTGATTAGTGATTTTCTTTTCTTTAGAATTTTATAAATAGTGTCCCTTCGGCCCACACAAATCACATATACGATTATCTCGTTATCTTCAGCCTCATATACAAGGCGATAGCCGACAGAGCGCAGTTTTATTTTATAATGGTTTTTGTATCCTCTTATCCTGGCAGAATCGATATGTGGTGTTTCCAGTCTATGCCGCAACTGTTTTTTAAATTGAGATTTAATTTCAGGGGAAAGCTTGCGCCACTCTTTCAAGGCACTGGGCAGGAATTTCAGTTTATAACTCATTGATACCAACCTCAACGGCTTCTTTTTTTTCATCCTTTCGTTCTTCGATGATACGGCCAAGCTCGATATCCTCTGCCAAATCCATCAACATCTCATAAGTTTTAGCCGGCACGATGTAAGCGGTGGGTTTGTTGCGGTTTAGCAGTACAATGGTTTCACCGTGAGCGCTATCAATGAGAGCTTGCGGGTTTCGTTTCATGTCACTGATACTAGTCGTCAGGTCGGCATGAATTTTAATAAGCATATTAATCAACCTCCTTATAGGTATATTAAATAGTATTATTAATTGTACTCTTTAACGGCACTTGTCAAGTGGTTTTGATGTGTAATAGGGGTCATAATAAGTGTCCAAGCTTTGACACCATAGTTTCCTGGTGCCGATTAAGTCGTCGACTTATCTCACGGTAGCTCAGACCGTAAAGAACTAAATGATAGATGAAACATAACGCTCCCAGTTTGACCCCAGATTCAGGAAAAGGCCACAACAGGAAAACACAAAAGTACCGAACAACAGCCACATCTTAAATTTTGAAAGACAGTTCCCTATGCTGTGATATATACAGTACAACATATTTATAACCAATACCCACAGTAGTTAATGATTAAGATGTGACATCCAGTCCCCTACGTCTCCACTCCATATCATAACCACAGAATTGTCAATGACGGCTACCAACGTAAGGCGGGACAGCCTGTAAATTCAGTTAGTTATCAATTCATTAGATTTTGCTTGATTGTGGAATTGCCATAGAGCCAAAATGGCGGAAAGTGTTCCGCTTTAAGTTGGTAGCCTTTATTCTGACATTCTGGTAATGTTGAGGGGCGAAAAGCTGATTGACAAAAATCAAAGTTTATGAGATTTGCTTGAAATAAGTTAACAAGTAACCGGCATTATACAAACAATTATTTTCTACATTATGAACGGTGAACAAAAACGCAAGCAAAATGAGAGAAAATTCGGGGCATGGGATGAGTTGCCTAATGGTAAACGACGTTGCTTTTATGAGGTTCAGGGGCGTTATGGCTGGTTGGCGCGTTACGTCAAAGTAGTGGACGCTTTAGAGCGAACTATCAAGTTCTATCAGGAAATCTTCGACGAGGATGGCCGACTGGTTGAGATTCATAAACAGTATCCTGTAAACAAAGGACACATCAGAGTTAAGGGAGGTGGGAGATGAAAATTACTCGTCAAAAGGTCGGTCAAAAGCTTATTGATTACCTCTATCATCATATCACGTTGGCAGAGTTAGTAGATTGGGCGGAGTCAGCGATGATGGAGGCGAATTTTGAAGAGAAGGACTTTGAAATCGTGAGAGACATCGTCAGTCGCGTGGGGCTGGGCGATGTCAAAGCCTTTGGTATGACCTGGGAAGATTGCGAAGATTTTCTCTCACAGTTGGGCTACCGCCTCAGCATAAAAGTTTCGGAAACCCAGGCAGTGGCATAGATGAGCTATGAACAATGGATTCCCCAACTGCATTGTTCTGGCTGATTCATGGTTTGGAATCGGGCCATTTATAAAAAAACTTTTTTTATTCATAATTCAAGCTTTGATCGTACTTTCCTGTGAATAAGGTGCCACTATTCAAGCTTTTGACCGTTTACTCCCACTTACTTCCCGAACAAAATAGGGCAGAGCCATTCTTGGCTCTGCCCTATCATCTCTTATTACCATCTTAGTATGTTCGCGTGGTTTTACATTACATGCTATTCTTTTCCTATGACTATAATGGTATCGCTGCCTACAAAAGGTTTTTCGTCCCCATCACCTGTGAGCGTCAGCGTTACTTCGCCTGTGGCTCCTCCCAAATATCCAATCAATACCTGTCTGTCGAATTTTACCATTAAATAGTGTTTAAAAGACAATTTGAGTTTTGAAGAATATGATGCCTTCTTTTGCGGATTCCGGCGAAGAAAAAGAGGAACAAAACAGGTCACGTCTTCATTCTTGACAAAAGTGAAAAATGAAGATGCGACCTCTCTGCTTTCCTCTGCCTGAAATCCTTTTTTCTGCCCTTGACTTGACCATTTAAATTGACTACTATGTTTTTATAAAGGAGGTGTTATATGAAAACTATGGGAAT
>DAOUSD010000153.1 GCA_030627405.1 Deltaproteobacteria bacterium | reverse complement strand
ATAATGAAACAGAATTTCATGGGTCACATTTACTAAACTTTCACATTTTTTGCAAACTAAGGAAGATGTTATGAAAAGAGCTCTGGTGTACCTTGGTTTAGTATTGTTGCTAAGCGGGCTGCTGTTAGCTTCGTGTTCGGAAAATCAGATGACTGATAAAAAGGGAAACTACGATTGGGCGGAAAAGCGCGGCGCAATGGTACAGCAACTGCGCGCGTACGGTAGTAAGGATGAGCGGGTGCTAAAAGCCATGAGTACTGTCTGGCGTCACAAATTCATCCCTGAAGAATATCTCGGTGCTGCTTCACCTTATGGGGACCACCCCTGTCCCATCGGTTATGATCAGACGATCTCGCAACCTTACATTGTCGCTTATATGACAGAAAAACTGAATATTCAGCCCAAAGAAAAGGTGCTTGAAATTGGCACCGGGTCAGGGTATCAAGCCGCCATTCTTGCCGAGTTGGGCGCGGAGGTTTACAGCATTGAGATCATACCAGAACTGGCAAACCATGCCCGTAAGGCTCTGACCACAGAGGGGTATGAGCAGGTCAAGGTGCTGACTGGTGATGGTTATAAAGGCTGGCCGGAACATAGTCCTTTTGATGCCATTATAGTAACCTGCGCTCCGGAAGATATCCCGCAAGCCTTGGTAAATCAATTAAAAGAAGGTGGACGAATGATTTTGCCCCTCGGTGTCTACATGCAACGTCTAGTTATCCTTCGCAAAAAATCAGGACGTATAGAAAAAGTTGATGATCTTCCCGTGCGGTTCGTGCCAATGGTGCGCTGATCGTAAGCTGTCTCCTCAATCTCTTCAAATATCTTTTAAAGCATCCATTACCTTCTTCCACTTTTCCTCACCAAGGCATTTCTTTGCGCTCTTGCACCACTCAATACAGGAAGGAACCCTGTCTGGATAGACCATTCCTCCGCACGAAGGGCACTTGACCCGCAGCTCATCAGAAAATATCTCCACCACCTTTCCACACTGCGGACATATGTGAATGCTGATCTTGAGATTTCGAAAATCCTGACCTGGACATTTACTATTCATCAATTATCTCCCGCACTCTGTACTGATTTCCGCCGCGATTAGTTCGATAACTCTTTCTGCAAAAACAGTTTGATTTCATCGGTTGTAGTTTATTCCTCCGCTGTAATCTCTTTTGCCTTAAAGAGAGCAAATTTTGTGCAGACTGGACCAACTATCTCATTGAAAGCTACTGCAATTAAAGTGATATTCAAGATGACTGATCGAAATTCAAAGTAGCTGGAATCCTGTGTGATTAAAAGGGTTAGACCAATAGCAACACCAGCTTGAGGGATCAAAGTCAATCCAAGATATTTCCTGATGGTTTCAGATGCGCCGGAAAGCGCTCCTCCCACATAAGCTCCAACGATTTTTCCTATAATGCGCGCTATTACAAAAATAATCCCCCAAGTAATCATGGCCGGCCCCACGGTTGTAAATACTTTTAGATTCAAGTGCGCGCCGGCCAACACAAAGAAAAAGCAATAGATGGGCGGGGTCAGCTTCTCCAGATTAGCAACAATATCTCTGTTTCTTGAGGAAACATTGATAAGGGTTACACCCAAAAACATATTAGTCATAAGAGCCGAAGTATGCGAGATAGAGGCTAATCCGATCCCCAACAAAACTATCCCCAGAATAATAATAAGACTGTCAGTAACTTCTTTGGCGATCTTAATAAGAAAGTGGGCTGCCAGACCCAGTATAACTCCGATGACCAGCGCTACCAAAATCTCCACGAAAGTGGCAGATAACGATTGAAGAGCAGTCTCGCCAAAAGTTGATAGCTGCTTAAGATCAATAGTCAAAACCAGGCCGAAGAGCATGATGGCGAGCGCGTCGTCCAGAGCAACCACAGATAGAATTGTCTCAGTTAAAGGTCCCTGAGCACGGTATTCTCGTATAATCGCCACTGTAGCCGCAGGTGCGGTTGCAGTGGCAATGGCAGCCAATGGGAGAGCGGCGCCCAGAGGCATCTTAAAAAGAACAAGAAAAAGAAAAACCAGGGTGAATGCTCCCACTGCCTGTAAAATGGTAATGAGGATAAAACGAGAACCAAGCCTTTTTACAAGATCAAAGTGTAATCCGGCTCCAATGACTAAGGCGATGATCCCCAGGGCAAGCTGAGGGATAAAATCAAGTTGAGTCAGGTAATTTTCACTAAATATGTTTAATAGAGAAGGGCCAAAAATGATGCCGGCTATAATATAACCTGTAACTCTGGGAAGTTTGACAATGTTTATCAGCCGGCCGAAAATAAACCCTATTATAAGGAGGCCGGAAGCTAAAAGGAAGATATCCTGTTTAAACAATGTTAAAAGCTGGTTAATCCACATGGCTAATCAATAGAACCTTCTTCTAATAATATGCGGGATAAGCTTGACCTGTCGACCACGCCTACGAGGCGTTTATTTCTTACAACCGGCACGCGTTTGAAGTCTTTATGAAGCATTAACTCGACCACGTCGGACGCAGGAGTGTCTTCCTTGACGCGATATACATTCCTGATCATATAATCACTAACCATTGCCTGACCGACCTGGGTTAACTTCTTAACGACTTGAGAGAGGTTCATGAAGTAAATCACATCCGGGTTTTCGATTTTTACTTTCTCAGGGAAGATGGAGGCAATAATATCTGTTTCTGAGATCCAACCCGTGACCTCGTTTTCTCGATTTACCACCGGGATGCCGATAAGCTCGCGGAGAGAAAGCAATTCCGCCACTTCTTTGAGCGGAGTATCTTCCGTAACTGAAGTCAGGTCTCTTGTTATAAAGTCTTCTACTTTTTTCATCTTAAACAATCTTCCTTACATTTGCCATGAGACAAAGCTCTTCAGCTTGTTTCTTAGAATTCAGGTAGTTCATCTTGCTCCGTGATGTGGAAAGTGCAACCCCAAGACCAAATTTGAGGGCTTTGCCAATATTATTTGTCTTCATGTAATTATGAATAAAGCCGGCGAGCAGTCCATCTCGAACTCCTAACATGATGACATTAGATCCTCCAACTTCAACTTCTCCTTCCCAGGCTTCATCCTTTTTGGCTACAAAATAACCTAAATTCCCGTACTTTAATATGACAATTTCCGCTCCCTTATTAAGTAACTCTTGTGCTGCTTTGGGGCGCGATGCCGAGTTACGTAGATCTTCTCCAAAGACACAACAAGTTTCTCTCAAGTCCGGACAAACAATAAAAAGGGGAACGCTGTCCAGACATTCCTTGAGAATCGATTCTCGAAGATTGAGAACTACTTTTACTTTCTTTTTATTAGCGCAAAGAATAAGTTCCTTAATAAAGTCCGAGGTAGTTCCTCCGGGCAGGCTTCCCCCGATTTCTATGAGTTTCGCGGCTGGAAGGAGTCTTTCGAAATTTGCTTTGAGGCTATTGAGATAGCGTAGCTCTATAGAGGCTCCTTCTTCTATAAGTAGGGACTGTCTGTTTTCTTTCTCCTCAATAATATAAAAGTCGGTTCTAATCTCCTGGTCTATGTAAGTGAAGCTGGTGGTTACCCCGATTTTTCTTAAAGCTTCCTCGAACATGCGGCTGCCCTGCCCACCTAAAAAACCAGTAGTTACAACTTCCTCTCCCATGACCGCCAGGGAGCTGGCAAAATTAATACCCTTCCCTCCCGGCATTCTCAAGGTCGATATAGCTCGATTTAGTTTTCCTAAAGAGATCTCGGGAAAAAATAAAAGATGATCAAAAGCGGGACTTAAAGTTATAGTTACAATCATAGAGCACCTCTTTTGTGTATTTCAAATGTTATTCTTAGCATACTTGATAAACTCGGGGCAAGCAAAGCTTAATGGGGCTATAGAAAGCTGCTTGAAAATTTTCGAGCTGTGCGGATAGATAATTCCTGAGCCCTTCCGAATGATCTAATCCTCATCTGCTGGTTCTCGTAGGGGCGGGGTTATCCCGCACGAATCAATTTGGCGGGCGGCATAAAGCCGCCCCTACAGCGTCTCCTTCATAACCATCAACTCATTGACAACACACGGTAAATCTTACCCGCACAGGTCGCTATTTTTTGGGGAAATACTTTACCCCGGCGATATTCTTAAAATCTGAATCCTGAGTCCAGAGTATGGCTTCAAATGCCTTTGCTGTTGCGAGAATAATACTGTCTGCCATTGGCAGAGCATGTTCCAAACTTAGCTTTGAGGCAGCAATCGCCAACTGGGCTGTCAGATCCACAACCGTTCCTTTTTGCATAGCAGCGGCCGCCTGAAGGGCTCCATTCTCACTTGATTCCCGCAGAACGACCTTGAAGACCTCATAGATCGTTACCACAGGAACAACAAGCGAAGGTGTATCTTTCAAAGGAGTTAGGAAGTGCTTTGCATTCAGCTCATCTGCAAAGTACGCAAGCCAACCGGAAGAATCGACGATATTCATATTCTATCTTCCTCACGTTCGAATTCCGTATTTATGCCTTTGAGAAATCCGCGAAGCTCTGTAATATCTCGTTCAGGAATAAACTCGATCCGACCGTCATATTCTACAACCTGCATTTTTTGACCAGGGCGAAGACTTAAAGATTGTCTTACTTTTTTAGGGATAACGACTTGAAATTTTGGTGACACAGTGACTATTTGCATAACAACACCTCCATCGATACTAATAAGTATTACAATATCATGATCGATTGGATCTTGTCAAGCAAGACAGGGGCGTTTAGTGGACAATAGCATCTACCCTGTTTTGTCAATTAGTTGGTCGTGTGATGAGAAACCTCTCGTAGGGGCGGCTTTACGCCGCCTGCCGAGTTGATTCGGGCGGGGTAAACCCGCCCCTACGGATGTAATTCCGAATATTGCCAGAGGTTATTGAGAAGTTACAGAGGTGTTAGATAATACCCGGAATTTGCACCATGATCCGGTCGTCTTCCAACTTGACAGGGTAGGTGCGAATTGGCCTTGGCGATTTGAGCATTTTCCCCAGTGTTGTAAAGAGCCCTTTTCCCTTTAGCCATTGGACTACGTTTCCATCAGTAACATCAAATTGAGAGCCGTGTCTCGGGCAGGTCACCACGGCGCCATCAAGCTGGCCCTGTGATAGCTTCCCTCCCATGTGTGGGCAACGATTGTCCGAAGCGTAGTAATTGTCGCCAACCCTGACCAGAAGTATTTCTTGTTCTTTGATTAGGACTTCTTTCATGGCTTCTTTGACAAGCTCACCAGTCTTGCCGACTTCAATCCAACTACTCATTTATTTCACCTCCCGTGTTTGAGACCCATGCTGTTTGCGGTCTGATTGCTCCAATGCTCATTACCAAAACGTGATAAATGATCAAGATTAGTTTAGAGCCATGCCGATGACCAGACCAACGGCAATGCCAAGGCCGATGAATATTGAACCGACTACGATT
>DAOUSD010000314.1 GCA_030627405.1 Deltaproteobacteria bacterium | reverse complement strand
CTTATGAAATATGCATTTGTATAATTATTTATTAATCACCCATCGGGTGAAATGTTATTATTTAATAACATCTTGATATAGTTTGACTAATAGCTAAAAGCTAATGGCTAATCGCTCATTTTAGGTAATAGTATGGGAAATCTCATTTTTTTATCAATTTTATCAGCCATGCTTAGGCGTGGCTATCATCTCGCCCGGAGGGCGCCAACTTGTCATGAAAGTAGCTATTGTACAGATAAATACGATAATTGGTGATTTTAAGCATAATTTTGACAAAATAATATATTTTGCCAATAAGGCAAAAGACCTTTTATGTGATCTGGTGGTATTCCAGGAGCTGGTTATTACAGGTTATCCGCCCCGCGATCTTCTTGAAAAAAAGGATTTTGTTGATGCCAATCTTGCCTGGCTGGATAAGCTTGTCGGCTCAATAGATGGTATAGGGGTTGTCTGTGGATTTGTTGACAAGAATTCGAATGATGAAGGCAAGCCCCTTTACAATACAGCCGCTTTATTTGAGGACGGCGAAATACTGCATAAGGCATATAAAAGACTTCTTCCAACCTATGATGTTTTTGATGAAAGAAGGTATTTTGAACCAGGCCGATTATTCGAGGCTTTTCCGTACAAAGGACGCAGGATAGGGCTGACCATCTGTGAAGATGTCTGGAACGACAAAGACTTTTTCAGGAAAAGAATATACCATATAGATCCTTTGTCTTTGATGATAGAAGCTGGCGTTGACCTTATAATAAACATATCTTCTTCTATTTTTCATGCCGGCAAGAGAGAGCTCAGGCAAAAGATGCTTGGCGCTGTGGCTAAAAAATACAGCGTTCCCATAATATATGCAAATCAGGTGGGTGGAAACGACAGCTTTATTTTTGATGGAATTAGTACTGTTTTTGATCGGAATGGAAAGGTAATTACCAGGGCCGGTGATTTTAAAGAAGACCTTGTAGTTTGTGATTTAAAAGATTCTGAACCATCAGGTGATATGCATCCTGTTTCAGATTCAGAGACGGAATCTCTCCTGAAAGCTCTAATTATGGGGACCCGGGACTATGTAAAGAAGTGTTGTTTTTCAAAGGTAGTTGTAGGGTTGAGCGGCGGGATTGATTCTGCTTTGACCGCACATATCGCTGTGATGGCGCTTGGCCCAGAGAATGTAATGGCTGCATTCATGCCGTCACAATATACTTCCGGAGAAAACTTCGAAGATACAAAGGAATTTGCGGAAAATATCGGAATAGAGCTGGTGCGGATTCCAATAGACGGCATCTTTAAAGAATTCCTGAAATTTCTTTCACCTTCTTTTGATGAGAGCGATCCCGGTATTACGGAGCAGAATATACAGGCTCGAATCAGGGGAACCCTTCTCATGGCCCTTTCAAACAGGCACGGTTCGCTTCTTCTTTCCACGGGAAACAAGTCAGAGGTTGCGGTTGGCTATTGCACCCTGTATGGCGATATGAGCGGAGGGCTTGCTGTAATTTCAGATGTTCCAAAGACACTGGTCTATGAACTTGCCCGTTATATAAATACGGACAAAGAATATATTCCAAAAAGAATAATAGAAAAAGCGCCTTCTGCGGAGCTGAAGCCGGATCAACTGGATCAGAATGACCTGCCGCCTTATGAAATACTTGATTCCATTTTAAAGGGATACATAGAAGACTTCAAAAGCGTTGAAGAGCTTGTTGATATGGGATTTGACAGGAAGCTTGTGAAGGATGTTATTTCAAGGATTGACAAAAATGAGTACAAGAGGCATCAGGCAGCTCCGGGTCTTAAAGTTACATCAAAGGCATTTGGTTATGGAAGGAGATATCCCATCGCCAAAAAGATTGCACCTTATCAGCCGACACCCCAAAGGAGCTAAGGCAGTGCCTTCCTTTGAACCCGTTTATATTGAGACCCATAAAAAGGGATTGCTTAAAAAAAAGATAAAAAAGGCACGTGAAATAATGAAGGCCTGTGTCCTGTGCCCCAGAAAATGCGCGGTTGACCGTCTTTCCGGCGAACTGGGCGTATGCAGGACAGGTGAAAAAGCTTTAGTATCAAGCTATCATCAGCATTATGGAGAAGAAACGCCCCTGGTCGGAAAAAACGGCTCCGGCACCATTTTTTTCACTTTTTGTAATTTGTTGTGCATTTTTTGTCAGAATTACGACATCAGCCACGAGGGTGAAGGTGAGGAGGTAACAGACAGGCAGATAGCCGGCATGATGATTAATCTTCAGGATTTGGGCTGCCACAATATCAATTTTGTTACTCCCTCCCATGTTGTGCCTCAAATACTCTCTGCTGTTGAAATTGCTGTCGAGGAAGGCTTGAATGTTCCTTTAGTTTACAATACAAGCGGATACGACAGGGTAGATACTTTAAAACTGCTTGAAGGCGTAATAGATATTTATATGCCTGATTTTAAATTTTGGGATCCTGAAGTTGCCGGGTTTACCTGCAATGCAGAAAATTATCCTGAGATTGCCCGCAAAGCGGTAATCGAGATGTACAGGCAGGTTGGAGACCTTGTTATAAATGAATCAGGCATCGCAGGGAGGGGACTTTTGATAAGGCACCTTGTTCTTCCCGGAGGCCTTGCAGGAACGCGCGATATAATGAGATTTATAGCAAATAAAATCTCGAAAAATACCTATGTAAACATAATGCCCCAGTACAGGCCATGCGGCAGGGCCTGTGAAGTAAAAGAGCTTTCCGAGTCGCTTTCAATAGAAGATTTCAAAAAAGCATTGAAAATGGCGGAAGAAGAAGGGGTTACAAGGCTGGATATTCGAGTTTTCAAATTTCTGATTTAACAATTCTAAAAATATGAAGGTCATCCCTTCTGACAGTGTTGATTTGGTTGTTACTTCACCACCGTATCCAATGATTAAAATGTAGGATGATATGTTCTGCT